>JAQVOX010000160.1 GCA_028702435.1 Desulfotomaculaceae bacterium
TATTAAACTGGGCGCCTGGTATATTGCCGATCTGAGCCGGGAATTCCGCGGTGATATGATCCTCGTCCTGGCCGCGTACAACGGCGGGCGGGGTAACGTGCAGCAGTGGCTGGCCACCGATCAAATCAACCCCGGGGAAAGCAGCATCAGCCGGATACCTTTCCCGGAAACCCGCCTTTTTGTACAGAAAGTAAGGGCCTATTATAATATTTACATGAAATTGTATCCGGAGTAGCGGTTGCAAGTATTATTGTTGCAATGAATTGCCGAACAGGTTATGATTATTTAATAATAAAAAAGAAAGGAGAAGGTCAATCAATTGACGACAGAAAATAATTTAATATCCAGATTTTTATTAACACTAAGGCTTACCTGGCATTATTTATTGTTTCTCACCGCTCTTTTTATCGTTTTATATTTTTATTATCCGGTCTTCTCCATCATTCCGGCAGTGTTGTTTCTTTTTGTGCTGTATTTTTTTCGCAACCCAAGCAGAAGCATTCCCGCTGTTGACGGGCTGGTGCTTTCACCCGCCGATGGGGTAATAACAGAAATAAATGAAGTATTTGAAGATAAATTTATGAAAGATAAATCCATCCGGGTGGCCATATTTCTGTCAATTTTAAACGTGCACTTAAACCGCTCCCCGCTGCCCGGGGAGGTCAAGTACCGGTATTACCGCCCGGGCAAGTTTATTCCCGCTTTTAAAAGCCATGCCTCTGAGTTTAATGAGAAGAACTTCATTGGACTTGAGTGCGGGAAGTTTAAAATAATGGTTTGCCAGATTACCGGCTTTATTGCCCGCCGGATCAAATGCTGGGCTGATGAAGGCAAGAGCCTGGCCGCGGGCGAAATTTTCGGGATCATCAAATTTGGCTCGGGAAGTGAAATATATCTTCCGACCGGTTCCGCAATAATGGTCAAAAAAGGCGACCGGGTCAGGGCCGGAGAAACTATAATCGGCATGCTCCCTGGCGGTAAAGGAAGGAACGGTGAATAAGTGAGCAGGATATTGTTGTTGCCAAACATATGCACCGCGATCAACTTGCTTCTGGGGGTGGTAGCCCTGGCTAATATGTTTGACGGCAACTATAATGTCAGTATTGTTTTAATCCTGATCGCAGCTTTGATCGACCGGTTTGACGGCATTGTGGCGCGTCGCTATCACGCCGCTTCTACGTTTGGCAAAGAATTTGATTCACTGGCCGACTTGATTTCGTTCGGGGTGGCGCCGGGCGCCCTGATGTACTGCTCGGTAGGGGGAATGTGGGGTATCGTGGCTCTGTTTTTATTCGGGCTTTTTGCCTTATGCGGGGGCCTGCGCCTGGCCCGGTACAACTTATCCGAGAACCCCTCTTACTTTCAAGGGGTGCCGATTACCTTGGCCGGCTCTATTTTGGTGATCATCATTTACTTTCAGCCCGGCTCGGCGCTCATCCTGGTTTCAAGCTTTTTACTGGCACTGGCCATGATCAGTAATATTCGCATACCCAAAATTTAAATAATCTTAGTTTTTTTGCTTATTGCTTTAGTTGTGGTCGATTTCCCGGATATTACTTTTCACCATGCCGGAGGAGTTTATAAAGAAATCACTAATATCTAAAGCTACTTCTTCTGCAGCCTCATCGATTAGGGCTGCTACTTTTTTTACATTAATATCTACCTTGTGCTTGAGGCGCATCTGAAAATGATATTTCCTGGCCAGCGAATCAGGGCTGGCCGGTGCTATTTCCACTAATCCGGCAAACTTGCGCAGCCGCGCGGCAAAATCCAACTCTTTTTTCCGCCATAAGTCGTGCAGCAGCATATCGATATCATTGATTAAACCTTTGTTGTTGAGCGCGCTCTTGATCTGCTCACTATAGTGGTCTTCTGAGCTGATTAACATTTCTATACCCATTTCCACTATATTGTGGGCCTTCCACCACCCCATCTCCGGGGGGATATTGCAGGCATCCACTGTTTTGGTGATCAAGCGCCTTGCTTTTTCAAAACAGTAGCCTCTTTCAAAGTTCTGGTATTTCTCGTCACCATAATAATCCAGTCCTTCCGGGACGAAGCCATGCGACGCCACCGCCCTGCCAAAATCCTTAAGATAGCTGTCATGGCGAATAAAGTGATAGATATCGCTGCCTTTACTGTGCGCCTCGGCGTGGCTGAAGCCACAACCAAGCAGCATATCGGGTAAAATACTACCCAGCGTGATGTTATCGCCTTGCTTTTCCAATATTATTTCAGCAAAAAAAACATGTGTTTGTGGGAACAAAAGCTTCTCCTCCACTGGTTTTTGACTAAATATTTTGGTGCGCTTAATTAAGTTTATCCCAAATGTGGTTTAATTTCAATGGGTTTGGTTATGGCCTAAACCAATTTTTGTAATCCTTCTCTATCTTGTTAGTATATTTGTGCCATAAAATATTATGACCACCGGCTCCACGAACCGGCGGTCATAAAAACGCAATCTAAGGATTGCCAGGTTTTATATGGTTATATAAATAAGCCACAACCACAAACCAGCAAGATTAAAATCAAGAAGATTATGAACGCTGAGTTGCCACCCACCGGTCCACAAGCGCCACCGGTACCGATGCCGTCTACACCAAATGCCATTTAAATCACTCCTTTGTTTTTTATAACTTATGAAATAATTGCTTCAGATGTGCATCTGCTACCTGTTATTTTTGTTCTATTTCTGTAACGCATTCGGTTTTGATTTTTCCAACCAGGAATTGCAGGGCATCGATCACATGTGGTCTGATATCGCCGCCGATCAGGACATACATGATGTCGTCACCAACCTCGAGCCGGCCTTTATTAAGCCAAACTTTAACATCGAAGATGCCGTCCATTTTATAAGTTTTTGCAATTGCCGCCTCCACTTTCCGGGCATCATAATAAAATTCCATTCCTTTTACCAGCGAACCATCGTCAAGCCCTTGGCGGACCTTGGCTTTGGGCGTCTGGCGCACAACGCCGTTATGGACTAAAAACATCCCTTCCTGTAAAGCCGTTAGCCCCGCTTTTGCTTCTTTGAGCCAGGCATCTATAGATGGGGCTTTTTTTTTCTTTTTTTCATTAATCATAAATGATCACACTCCTAATCCGGCTTGATTATCCGGCTTCATTTTCATTCGGCTTCATTTTCCGGTCCAATGTAAAAAGCCCTTGCGTTTTTGCTGTTATACAAATCCACAAAGGCTTAATACACAGGGTTTTCTCTTGGTGTCGGAGACGGGACTTGAACCCGTACGGTTGCCCACACGCCCCTCAAACGTGCGCGTATGCCAATTCCGCCACTCCGACATATAAAGGGTAATTACCCTGCAGAAGACATTATAACAGACACCTATTTTGAAAGCAAGAATTATTTAAAAATCCCGGTGTATATGCATTACTTTTTATCAAAAGTGGGC
>JAQVOX010000047.1 GCA_028702435.1 Desulfotomaculaceae bacterium
TGTCGAAGGGGATACACCCGTTCCCATCCCGAACACGGCAGTTAAGCCTTTCAGAGCCGATGGTACTTGGGGCTTGCCCCTGGGAGAGTAGGTCGTTGCCAGAAAATTTTTAAAGCCTCATGGTAAAACAATCATGAGGCTTAATTTATTACCGATACGATAACATAATAATTTGTAATTGTTTTCAGAGTATTAATTTACTGATATTGTTGTTTTTATGTGTTGGATATTGTAGAATTATTAGATATCAACAAGAAGTTGTATTGGGGGCATAAGTAAATGGCTGAGAAAGGAACGGGGACTGTTAAAAAAGGTCTAGCTGAAGTGCTCAAAGGAGGGGTAATTATGGATGTTACCAACCCTGAGCAGGCAAAAATTGCAGAGGATGCAGGCGCTTGTGCTGTAATGGCACTTGAACGTGTGCCTGCCGATATTCGTGCTGCCGGTGGAGTAGCCAGGATGGCTGATCCTACAGTTGTCTTAAAAATAATGGACGTTGTAACTATTCCAGTCATGGCTAAAGTACGTATCGGTCACTTTGTTGAGGCACAGATTCTTGAGTCCCTGGGGGTAGATTTCATTGATGAAAGTGAAGTTTTAACTCCGGCTGATGAAAGTCATCATATTAATAAGCATAACTTTAGTGTACCGTTTGTTTGCGGGGCGAGGAACCTGGGTGAAGCATTGAGGCGTATTGGCGAGGGTGCGGCAATGGTCCGGACCAAAGGAGAGCCCGGCACCGGTAACGTGGTAGAGGCTGTACGCCATATGCGGATGGTAATGGGTGAGATTCGCAAGTTGCAAAACATGCCTGAAGAAGAGCTGATGGCTGCTGCCAGGGAAATGGGTGCGCCTTATGATTTGGTAGTACAGGTAGCCAAGTCGGGAAGCCTTCCGGTAGTTAATTTTGCAGCCGGTGGAATAGCCACCCCGGCCGATGCTGCCTTAATGATGCAGTTAGAGTGCGATGGTGTTTTTGTGGGCTCAGGGATTTTCAAGTCGAACGATCCGTCAGCAAGGGCCAAAGCTATTGTAGCGGCCACCACCCATTATAATGATGCTAAGATCTTAGCAGAGGTTTCAAAAGATCTAGGTGAAGCTATGCCCGGTTTGGAGTTATCTGCTATTACCCTTGAGAACAGAATGCAGGAACGCGGTTGGTAATTCATGCGCCGGCTGTAGAACGTAGAAAAGTGTTTTAAGCTCAAGGTGGAAAGAAATTATTTTATGCAGATAGCGGTGCTAGCTCTGCAAAGGGGTATTCCCGGAACATCAATAAATACTACAAGACTGCACCCGCCATTTTAATCGAAAAATGTTGAAAAATAATATTATGTATTGCAAGTTAGTATAGAATATAGTATATTAGTTTACAATTGAATATTACCTGATGAAGGGGTAGAGTAGTCAGCCGTTTTCGTTTTCAGAGAGCCGGTGGTAGCTGTAAATCGGCAAGGGCGGCAGGACGAAACGGCTCCCTGGAGGCGGTTTACTGAAAGCAGTAGTAGGTTGACCCGGGTAGTTCCCGTTATCACAAGCTCAAGAGGGCTGGATTTTATCTGGCCAAAAAGGGTGGCACCGCGGGAGTATCCTCTCGTCCCTGATTATTTTCAGGGATGAGAGGTTTTTGTTTTTGATACGCATTTATTTTTTATAATCAAGAGGGGAGAGTAATATTACATGCAAGACAAAAAGTATCTCATGATTCCCGGCCCTACACCTGTACCTCCAACGGTTGTTACTGCCATGTCGCAGCCTCTGATCGGCCACCGGTCAGACGATTTTGCTCAGTTGCACGAGCGGATTGTAGCAAAGTTACAGAAAGTGTTCCAGACTAAAAACAATATTTTTGTTTTAACCAATTCTGGTACCGGAGCTTTAGAGACTGCCATCGCCAATACGGTTAACCCGGGTGACAAAGTACTTTCCCTGATTACCGGAAATTTTGGCGAGCGTTTTGCGAATATCGCTAAGGCATATGGCGCTCAGGTTGATGAAGTGGATTTCGGCTGGGGCAATTGTGTGGATTTAAAGGTAGTAGCTGAAAAACTAGCCGGTGACCCAGAAATAAAAGTAGTGCTGGCGACACAAAATGAAACATCAACCGGTGTGGTCAACGATATTGCCGGTATTGGCGCCCTTGTTTCGAAAACCCCGGCACTGCTGTTAGTTGACGGGGTTAGTGGGATCGGTGCTATTGAGCATAAAACAGATGTGTGGAATGTGGATATACTATGCACAGCGTCCCAAAAAGCGCTTATGCTGCCGCCGGGCCTTTCTATGGTCACTGTCAGTGATAAAGCTTGGAAAGTAGTAAATGATAACCGGTCGCCTCGGTTTTATTTCAGTTTGTTGGCCAGTAAAAAACAATATGAGAAGTGGAATACCGCGTATACGCCTGGTGTTTCGCTATTTGTGGGACTGGAAGCTGCCCTGGACATGATGCTGGCAGAAGGTATGGACAATGTTTATGCACGCCACTCCCTGCAGGCAAAAGCTGTTCGGGCTGCGGCCAAGGCGCTGGGGCTGAAACTTTTGGCAGAGGATCATTGTGCTTCAAATGCCCTTACCGGTATCTGGAGCCCGGAAGGGATCGGAGCCGACGATATTCGTAAAGTATTGAAGAAAGAGTACGGCATTACTTTTGCCGGGGGGCAAGGAAAATTAAAAGGAAAGATATTCCGGATTGCCCATATGGGCTTTTCTGACAAAATGGATGTCGTGATTGCTATTAGCGGGTTGGAAATGGCTCTGGTACAGGTAGGCTTCCCCGTTGTGCTGGGCTCGGGTGTGCGCGCAGCACAGGAAGTATTTTTGGGAAAGGTGGAGTAACGATGAAAAAAGTACTGGTTATGGACGGCGTTGCCGAAATAGGCCTAGCGGCTTTGCGGCACGAGCCTGATATTGAAGTGGTTATCGGAGAGAAAATGTCCGAAGACGAGCTGGTAAATGTTATTGGCGAATACGATGCCATGATTGTGCGTAGCGCCACTAAGGCCACCGCCCGGGTTCTTGAACATGCTAAAAAAATGATCATTGTGGGGCGCGCTGGCGTTGGTATTGATAATATAGATGTGGCCGCCGCTACAGCAAAAGGAATACTGGTGGTAAACGCCCCGGACGGCAATACCATTGCGGCTGCTGAGCACACTATGGCGATGATGCTCTCTATGACTCGAAACATTCCACAGGCCTGGTCAACCCTACAGGCCGGTAAGTGGGACAAGAAGGCTTTTATGGGTGTGGAGTTTAGAAATAAGGTGCTGGGTGTCATCGGTCTGGGCCGGATTGGAGCGGCTGTGGCCAAGCGTGCCCAAGGTATGGAGATGAAAGTTATTGCCTATGATCCTTATATTAGTGCCGAGAGAGCTGATAGTTTAGGGATCAAACTCCTCCCGCTGGAAGAGGTCTTTAAAGAGGCTGACTTTTTTACTGTTCACCTACCATTAACCAAAGAATCCAAGTATATTATCGGGGAAAAAGCCTTTAGTCTCATGAAAGACGGAGTGCGGATTGTTAACTGTGCCCGGGGCGGAGTAGTGGACGAACAGGCGCTATATAAGGCGATGAAGTCAGGCAAAGTTGCCGGGGCGGCATTAGATGTATTTGAAAAAGAACCTACCATCGAAAGCCCTCTTTTTGAATTAAAAAACTTTATTGCCACTCCCCATCTGGGCGCTTCTACTCAAGAAGCTCAGCTTAACGTAGCTTATGATGTGGCGTTGGAGATTGTTGCCGCTCTAAAAGGCGAATTTGTTAAACACGCTGTCAATATTCCGTCACTTAGCCCCAAAGTGTTGGCTGTGGTTAAGCCTTACCTGGCCTTAGCGGAAAAAATGGGTAGGTTTACTGGCCAACTGATCAGTGGGCGGGGTAAAAGAATCGAAATTACTTACTGCGGGGATTTGGCTAGTCAGGAAGTGGCGCCGATCACTACAGCCATGCTGAAAGGTTTTCTGAATAATATCCTCCAGGAGACGGTTAACTATGTCAATGCCCCGATCCTGGCCAAGGAGCGCGGCATCAATGTGGTCCAGAAGCAGGCAAGGGACGAAGGCGATTATGCCAACTTAATCACAGTCAAAGTTATGTCGGATGAGGATGAGGTCTCTGTAGCTGCCACTATTTTTGGCGGGGTAGACGCTCGCTTTGTTTATATTGACGGCTATCATATAGATGCAGTTCCTGAGGGCCACATGCTGTATGTTCCGCATATGGACAGGCCGATGATTATTGGTCCGGTAAGCAGCATGATCGGTTCATACAATGTCAACATTTCCTCAATGCAGGTAGGACGCAAGGTTGTTGGCGGGAAGGCGGTAATGCTTCTCAATATAGATGCGCCTGTGCCTGAAGAAGTTATGGCCGAAATTGCTAAAATCGAAGGGGTAGCAGGAGTGAAAAATGTGAGCTTGTAAGTTTTTATAAGCAAGCCTGATGTTTAAGAGGCGGCGCCCGTGCAGGAGCCGCTTTTTGCCTATGCGCCCAGCATGTGGCAAAACCTTGGTAGAGTGATAGATTGTTGATTATTTTACAGGCTTTTGCCATTATAGTATAATACAATAGTAAGTGGGCATTATTAGGTTAACTTCCAACTGGGGGTATATGTTATGCTTGATTTTAAGTTTGTGCGCGGTAATCCCGAAATTGTACAGGATGCTCTTTCCAGGCGCGGTTCTCAGGTATCGCTGGATGATTTTCTTCAATTAGAAGAGCAGCGCCGTGATAAACTGTTTGTTGTGGAGCAGATGAAGAGCAGGCGTAACATAGTATCGGAAGAAATAGGTCGCCTGAAGAAGTCCGGCAAGGAAGCCAAAGACATGGTTCTTGAAATGAGAGACCTTTCCAAACAGATAAAGGAAAGAGACGAAGAGATTAGATCCCTGGAAGAACAGCTTCAGGATATCCTGCTGGGTATCCCTAATATTCCTCATGAGACTGTACCATTAGGAAGTGGTGAATCAGACAACCCCATTGTGCGTATGTGGGGCAGTCCCAGGAATTTTAATTTTGAGCCGAAGCCTCACTGGGATATTGGTGAGGCATTGGATGTAATAGATTTTGAACGAGGTGGCAAGGTTACAGGAGCCAGGTTTAGCTTTTATAAGGGGCTTGGGTCACGTCTAGAACGCTCGGTGTTGAACTTTATGCTGGACCTGCATACTACTGAGCATGGCTATGTTGAAATTTTTCCACCTTTTATGGTGAGTAGGGATAGCATGGTAGGCACCGGCCAACTACCCAAGTTTGCCTACGATATGTTTAAAATTGAGGGCATGGAGTACTATCTTATTCCTACCGCCGAGGTCCCGGTGACTAACCTTTACCGGAATGAGATTTTAGACGGTGAGAAACTTCCGATTTCCCACTGTGCCTACAGCGCTTGTTTCCGGGCGGAGGCAGGGGCAGCCGGTCGGGATACTCGTGGTTTGATCCGCCAGCACCAGTTCAACAAAGTAGAGCTAGTTAAGTTCTGCCGGCCCGAACAATCATATGCAGAATTGGAAAAGCTTACAGGAAATGCGGAAAGAGTACTCCATCTGCTGGGGTTACCTTATCGAGTAGTGGTTCTCTGTACAGGGGATCTTGGCTTTTCCTCAGCAAAGACCTACGATATCGAAGTATGGTTACCTAGCTATCAGGGTTATAAGGAGATTTCCTCCTGCAGCAATTTTGAGAATTACCAGGCTCGCCGGGCAGGGATCCGGTTCCGAAATGAAAAAGGCAAAACTGAACTAGTGCATACTTTAAATGGTTCCGGGTTGGCAGTCGGCCGTACAGTAGCCGCCATCCTGGAAAACTACCAGGAGGCCGACGGAACAGTAACTATACCCAAGGTTTTACAGCCGTATATGGGTACGGATAGGATTTCCTAAACTCTTAAGAATTGACCTAAACTTTCCCCAAAAAGATTGAATATTTTAAGGATAGCGAATAGGGCTTAGTTTCTTAAATTGACACGTGAATTCATTTGTGTTAAACTAAGTGTTGTGTGTTGTATAGACGTTTTAGTTCGCTGAGGGTAACGATGGAGGGGTGTCCGAGCGGTTGAAGGAGGCGGTCTTGAAAACCGTTGGTCCTTAGCGGGTCCCGTGGGTTCGAATCCCACCCCCTCCGCCAATACTGACGTGACTAAGAATTATGGAGAGTTGGCCGAGCTGGCTGAAGGCGCTCGCCTGCTAAGCGAGTAGACGGTGTTGAACTGTCTCGAGGGTTCAAATCCCTCACTCTCCGCCATAAAATTACCTTGAAATTAGAACCCCGAGTAATCCTCCCTGGTTCTAATTTCTTTCATAAACCGATATGTAATATTTCAAAAGTTAACTTTAAAGTGGTTTGTAAACCAGTCATCGTCAAATTCCCGCCAGGACAAATAGGTATAGGCGTTGTTTCATGATCCCTTCCTCTATAACTCTCCTGATAATTTTATTAATAGCATTGTTTTTGAATAAACTAAGCTGACCGGGTAATATAAACTTGACTAATGACAATGATTTTGTTAAAATACAAATTGCATGTAATGTTAGTTGGATAATGCGCCTGTAGCTCAGCTGGATAGAGCGTCTGACTACGGATCAGAAGGTCGGGGGTTCGAATCTTCCCAGGCGCGCCATGTATTAGAAGGATTACAGGGTCTTGGTGGTTAGCCAAGACCCTGTTTTGTAAATTAGCTATCTTTTCTCATACTGCAAGTGTATATTAACTATACCTTATATAAAGTCATTTTTTCGGTTTTAGTTTCTTACTACCCACCAAAAAATTATAAATAATACGTATTATTTATATAGTACGAAAAAGTTTGTAAAGATGGATAGATTTAACTACAATTGGTAAATGGCTTTCTGGAATACAGCTAGAGACAGAATATATAAAAAGCGATAAATAGGTATTTGCCTTATAATTGGCACTAATTACCTCCTTTGGGTGCGGCTTGACACACTGCACCCAACACAAATAAAGCGGGCCGGCGGAAATCTCGAGGAGTTGCTAATGCCTGCTTTTACTATTTTAAAGCTTTGTCTAATTTTCTGACCCCTAGAAACCTACTGTGTTATTCAGCTTTCACCTGAGGGGCATTCCCACATACTTTACTATAAAATATAAAAGATGCCGTTAGACGGCATCTTTTATATTAAGAAATTCGTATCCTAACTCGGTCAGGCTGCACATTTTGCTTTTTCCTTCAGTATTAACGTCAACTAATCCGAGTGCGTATAGCTGCATGACTACGTGGTCTAAAACGGCCCTTTTTACTTTAGATGTAAGTGACAAATCTTCCTTATTTATTGGGCCGGTATCTTCCAAGGTTTTAATTACTCTTTCGGCCTCTTCCGGCAAGCGCTTTTGTACCCCGTGAAAGTATTCTAGTAGTGACATTACAATTGCTCCTTTCAAATAACTTTATTAATATTATTGTCACTTGCTCAATTAATTAAACATTGGAATGGTTTACCATAAAGGCTCTGAGCAGGTTATTGCTATTAAGAAAGAATATATGTAATTATTAAAATAATTTTTGGTTTTTGCGGGTGCCGGGAAAACCTCTAAAAGGGTCGTCTTAGCCCTCCTGGTGAACCTATGGGTAATATAAATTCAAAGGTGAGCCCGGGAATATGGCCAAACTTAGCTGCGACAGTCGGAAAAAGCTCCCGGTAGCTGTCCTGCCATCTCTTTCAGCAATGATCGGTGCGACCAAAATGCCCAGTTCAAAATTACCACTAGCTGGATTCTCTTTATGGCGATTGGGTACGAAGAGCCGTTCTGGTAGTTGATTAAAATTGATGATAAAATAGTTTGGTGACGTAATGACCACGGCAGTTTCGCCAACAGGCCTTTAGCTCAAAATGTAATGGAAGAGGTGTGTTTTATGCTTAAACTTTTAGTGTTAATAATAATTGTAGTTGGTACTTTATTGTTAGGTTTATTATTTGTTAGTAAAATATTTTTTGCCATGCTGAGAATACAGAAATGGGACAAACCGTTGGCATGGTTGTTGTTCAATATGCTGAAAAGTAGAAGAAGATGGTAGAGTAAGATATCATTTCCTCCAGAAAGAAAGTTGTCAGGGATAAAATATATTCTTAGGATAATTATAAACACTAAACTGGCCGTAGGTTTAATGCCGGGCGGCAAAAAAGGCTTTTAACCATCCCGAGTTTAACAGGCGGATCACTCGCAAGGAGTTCCAGGAAGCGGTTGACACAGCCAGATGGGGGACTGAGCAGAATTACTGGTTAAGCCACTCAGCTCATAGCTGTTCTCAATAGCCAGGGTGAAGCAATTCTTTTTGCTCCCTGTGCTTCCGTATATGTCTGGTATAAGAGGAGGAAAAGTCCGGAAGAAGAAATCAAACTTAGGAATAAGAAGACTAAAGATCGTAACCTGATACTTTTGTTTTAGAAAGATTGTGCCAGAGAACTCTTTTATGTAGGTTACCGGCTTTGCCTGTAATAAAGCTGGTATATTGATTCCTACCGAAAAATATGGTAATCAAGCATGAAACGGCAATAGCTGCCGCGGGGTCAAGAATAAAAACAAAGGGTCCAAGAAGTGTCAGTTGCCCCCAAAGAAAGCTGTGAAAAATAAACAAAACGGCCGGATGAATCAAATAAATTCCCAGTGAATTAGCCGCAAGGATAGTGATTAGAGAACGCATGTAACCCCGGCGCGCCAGAAATAAAGACAACCAGGATAAGCTAGCAATAATTGCTAGACTATACAGGTAGATACTTGGTTTAAAGACACTGATCGTCAATTCCCAGCTCCACCCCAATTGGTGGTAAAAGTAAAAGTATTCAGCGCAAACCAGCCCCGCACTCAAAATTAAACCGCCAAAAATTAGATTGTGGTGTTCGATAAGCCATTTGCGCCATTTCTTCAGATAAAGTCCTGCCAGTCCTCCCAGGAGGAAAAATATCAAATAGGAAAAAAGCAAGCGATCCTTGTATTGCAGGACCAAGCCGGTAATTGCTTCCCACTGTGTACCGGCAACTAAGTTGATTACATTGGCGACTTGGATCTCAAGAAAATAATAATATGAAGCAGTTAGTAGGAATCCGCCTACCAAGATGATTTTAGCCCAAAGTCTAGGCCTTTGCGGTTTGAAAATCAAGATAAGGAGAGGAAAGAAGAGATAAAATTGGATTGTCGTTACAATGTAGTAAAGATGATAGAATGCGTTACCGTTGATTAAGTTCTGCAACCATATAGTGCTAAATCCGGCAAAATTAGGCCAACTAATCATGTTCGACCAACGCTTGATGAGTATGTAAACGGCTGTCCATACAGCGTAGGGTATTACTAGGTTTTTGAAGCGATGCTTATAAAAATGGAGGGTGTTGATCTTGTAACCGTTATAGCTGTAAAATAAAACTAGTCCTGTGACAAACATAAAGACATATCGTCCAAAACGAAGCAGGTTAACGCTTAGCTCCTGAAAGATATAACTGTATGTATTTGTTTCAAACGTTGCTAAAAAAAAACCGAAGGCATGAATATATACTATAGCAATTAAACCAAATGCGCGTAAGTAATCTACTTCGCCAATATGAGCTTTCCCCTTCACACTTAAACCCCCCTTAATAGGGTTTTACATCTATTGTAAAATTAGTACTGTATAAAAATAAAAACCACCGGAAGAACCCGGAGGTAAAAGTGGGGCAAAAAAACTAGCTTTGTTTTTCAAAGCTTACGAAATTAGTGACCGGTCAGGGACAATAAATAACCCTATCTTTTGAGTCGTGAGTAGTAGACTTTTGATCGAAAAATCTTCTGGTTACTTTCAGGTTTTGAACTTTAAGTCAGTCCTTCTTTCTCACATCTCAATAGGTATTCTTCCCCTGAAAAGTTGGTTACTCTGCTTTTTGAGAAAGGAATAGGCAATTGAGATGCAACTTATTACGCTATATAAAGTTTCCAACTTGTTGCATTATACCATGATAAACTGCCAGGGGCAATACCATTTCAGGGAGAATTACTAGGCGCTTAATCGTATTTCAAAATGGTTAAATTATATATCTCCTTGGATACCTCATTGCTAAGCCTACCTAGAGAGATTGTTGACATAAAATAACGACGTGGAAAATGTAAAGTGATATGATTGATGAAGTATTAGTTAATCGTATAGGTTTCATTACATAGCGGCTATAGTATAAATAGAGGAGGAATTGTTGTTGGCAAAAAAATACTACGCAGTTAAACAGGGAAGAAAAACAGGTATATTTAACTCATGGTTAGAATGTAAAGAACAAGTTGAAGGTTATAAGAATGCTAGTTATAAAGGGTTTGCCACGATAAAAGAAGCTCAAAACTATTTAGAATTAGAGAATGGTTTTAGAAGATTACAAAGCACAGAGAATAATAAACCTAGCAGGACTTTGGTGGCATATGTTGATGGGAGCTTTTCAGAAAATCAAAATATGTACTCGTATGGGTGTGTGTTATCAGGTGATGAAACCAAAACGATTTCTGGAATAGGTAATAACCCGGATATTGTAGCTATGAGAAATGTTGCTGGTGAATTACTGGGTGCGGTGGAAGCTATAAAATGGGCTTATGAAAATAATTACAAGTCAATAGTAATATACCACGACTATCAGGGGATAGCAAAATGGGCAACAGGTGAATGGGAAGCAAAAAAAGAAGGCACAAAAAAATATGTTGAATTTATTAATAGATACAAAAACCTGTTAGATATTAAATTTAATAAAGTAGAAGCGCATTCCGGGAACACGTACAATGAACAGGCTGATCAGATTGCGAGGGAAGCCCTGGCCAAGGTTTTCAATAATATTGACGGGAATCACGGAAGCGCATGATAGTAATACCCAGGTATAAATTACCTGGGTATTACTATCAATGCGGGCTTATTTTTTCGCTGTCACTTTGCTGTTGAGCACGCTCCAGATTTGCGGGTCCTCCATCCCAAGCCGCCAAATGGCGATCCCGCCGAGGGTGTAGCGCTTTGCCAGGTCAAGTTTGTAAGTCAGGCTAGAAGCGTTCTCAAACCAGACCTGGTGCTCACGCCCGCCGTCCCAGTAATAAAAGTAAGGCACTTTCCCGGCATCATCCCACCTGATGCTAGCGCCTCTGGTAGCTGCTATATCCATAGCCTGGCTGTAAGACAGATAAGTTGGGCCGGTCCGACCTGTTTGCCAGTCAAAGCCATAGCCGGGAACGCCCAGGAGGATTTTTTCGGGAGGGATATTTTGAACCGCAAACTTAACCACACTCTCTACCCAGCCGTTGGAGGCAATCGGCCCGGGCCCGCTGGAATAGCCATGCTCGTCGTAAGACATGATTACCACGTGATGCGCGTACCGGCCAATCGCCTTGTAGTCAAAGGGGCCGGACCAGGTATTGGCGCGGTTGTCCCAGGTTTTGGCCGGTACACAGACCGTAACTTGGTAGCCCTGCGGATCCAGTTGCTGGTATAATTCTTTGACTAGCAGGGAGAGCTTGTCCCTGTCCCAAGTATAAATATTTTCGATATCCAGGTTGACGCCGTCGAAACTATATTTTTTAATCAACCATTCCAACTGATTAATAAATGTTTGCCTGCTGTCTGGGGTCGCCAGCATTTGCGAGGCCACCATTTTGGCATCGACCTTCCCATCATACAGCATATTGTGCACCAACGCTAAAACTTGGACGTTGTGCTGCCTAGCCTGCTCGATCACAGTGATTTTATCCGCGGTAGCCAGGCCGCCGCTTTGCTGCTCCCAGATATCCATACCGCTCTGCGGGGAAAGCTTGTACCAAAACGGGGCCACCGCGCTGATCAGGCTGCCGCTGGCCTCCAGCCTGCTGTAAGAGCTAGGCTGGTTCGGTTCCCGATCTACATAAAAGCCCATTATATGAAGTCTGTTGTTCGAATCTGGCGTAAGGGGGGTAATTTCACTGGATGACGGGATGTAAAGCTTCTGTCCTGGATAGATGGTGCTGGATGAAAGGCTATTAACGCGAAGTAATTCCTGATACGTGGTGTGATATTTTTGGGCAACCTGCAACAGCGTATCCCCCACTTTCACCATGTATACCGTACCCTGGGGAATAAAAAGACGCAGGCCGGGATAAATCGAGCCGGACTGCAGGTTGTTGGCAGCCCTTAATGCATCTGCTGTTGTTCCGTATTTTTTGCCGACGGAAAATAAGGTATCCCCTTTTTGAATGATGTATGTCTGGGCCAGAATGGGGGACGCACAGATTAAAACAGCGGTGAGCAAAGTTAACACAAGTGCGACGATTTTTATTCTTTTCAAGATACTCCTCCTCCCAGTATATAAAAATTATACAGGAGAAGGGTCCCGTATTCACTGTGAAATAAGTGGCAATTGTCGGCTGTCGCGGGATATAATCAGCAAGTGGCTTTGCTTCCCGGCCGGTTAAACAGTAAGTTATTAACGCGTGTTTTTATAGGCGATTTTTATAATATACTTCGAGGCACAAGATGATGAACCAGCCCAGCGCTATAAATAATAACAAGTAGTTATGCTGTATAAAAAAATTACTAATTGTATCCATAATTGCGCTCCTTTCTATTTGCGTTATTTTTCCCTCTTACTCAATATTTAAACGATCAAAGGATTAGGTTAAGGGCGCCGGCGGCACTCTAAAATTATTGTCTCTTTCTTCGTCGTACCCCGTGCGGGTGAGTGGATTGACGCGAAGTTGTGAGTTACGGTAAAATAGTGGTACCCCGTCAAGTGAAAGTGCCATCACTGGTCAATTTGCTGATGAGATCCAACATGTTTATGGCGGAGTGCTTAACAGTAGAAAAGCCTTAAGCAATTGAAAATAACAAAATCAAATAAAATGAAGGAGCGGATAATATGAATATTAAAGGAACAAAAACAGAGAAAAATTTACAGGCAGCATTTGCAGGAGAATCTCAGGCAAGAAACAAATACACATACTTTGCATCTGTTGCAAAAAAAGAAGGCTATGAGCAAATTGCTGCAATCTTTGAAGCAACTGCAAATAATGAAAAGGAACATGCAAAACTTTGGTTTAAAGCTCTCGGCGAACTTGGCGATACTGCAGCAAACCTTCTTCACGCAGCTGAAGGTGAAAATTACGAGTGGACTGACATGTATGAAAACTTTGCAAAGGATGCGGAAGAAGAAGGATTCACTGATCTTGCAGTACAGTTTAGAATGGTTGCAAAAATTGAGAAGGCTCATGAGGAAAGATATCGCGCACTCCTTCACAATGTAGAAACGAAAAAGGTGTTTGAAAAAGCGGATAAAACCATGTGGGAGTGCCGAAACTGTGGATATCTTGTAGTGGGTAAGAAAGCACCTGAGGTTTGCCCTGTTTGCGCACATCCACAAAGCTTTTTTGAAGTAAGAACAGAAAATTATTAATATATTTTACCCGTCAAATCACGAGTATATATCATTATTGGAAGATGATCTTCAACCCTCCCTAATCTGCTAAAATTTGCAGTTTCTTTGGGGGGGTTATTATTTTGCAAATTGGTGCTGCCGAATGCGTAAAAAACAAATCTAGGCATAAAAAAAGGAACCCTGGCCGCTACCATAATTAAACACTAACTTTCACTTTATTATTGTAT
>JAQVOX010000161.1:0-1672 GCA_028702435.1 Desulfotomaculaceae bacterium
AGAAACATTTCCCAGCAATCTATAGCCTTTCGTTTCCCCTTCGGCACAATTAATGTCAGTGAGGCGCTCTTGTGACTAAACGGCGTGAGGTAAGCGTATCCACTCCCGGCGTACTCCGTATTAAGCCACATTTCTAGATGGTTCGGGTGGAATTCCCCTAAAACCGTCGCCCCCACCAGCCAGGTTTTATAAATATCCTCCCAGCAGCCCAAGGTTTTTGTAGTATCATAAGTACCGGTGGCAACAACCACATAATCGTAATCTAATGCCAGGGCCGCGTAATCAGCCCGGGTATTATAGTGAATCGGCGTTTTTATCTGTGCGAGGAGTTGATTTTCCAAAGAATCCTCCCCTTGCCCTCTTCTAAGCAAATAGCCTAAGTTTCCACTAACAGAGCCCGAGACCCGGGGAGTGTGCATAGTCACTTTTTTTAATAAATTTAAAGGCTTTAAGGGTATGTAACAGCTTTTTTTTATTTCCTCAAGCTGGTCTTTAACCGGCCTGTTTGTTATTTGCAAAAGGGCGGCCACATGTTCGAACAGGTCACCGGGACGGGAACTCTGCTCAAAAATATCCGGCTTAACCCCATGCCGCTCCAATTCATGAGCACAGGCAAGACCACTAGGACCGGCGCCGATAATCGCCACTTTCAACGCTCATTACCCCCTTCACCTTTAAATACCCTATTTAATACTTAAATGCAGCTCATGCTATTTGTCTATAATTTTGGCCGGGCTGGTGATCATGCTGAAGGAAGCGGCAAGTACGGTCAGACCGGCCACTAACAAAAAATAACTGTACCACAGTTTCCAATTAGGGTAGGCAATACCGCCCAGACTATAAACCACGGCCTCAACAGCAAGGAAAAGAACAGAAACGTAGGCCGTATATAGAAACCTTTCCCTCCACTGGCGGGGTAGCCAGTAGAGATATAAAATCGACGCCGCGTAAGTGCCGAGTAACAGAAATAAGGGGATCCCTCCCATATAAAAAATACCCCCCGGGTAATAGTACAAGTTTAGGCTTATTCCAGTATAATCTGCTATAGCCACTATTGTTATGCCAATAAAACCGGCTGTCCATAGTCCCGTCACGGGTTTTTTTACGAATATGATCACCAAAACCCAGGCCAATAGCGCGAATAAAAAAAGTAGCATTTAACTCTTCCTTTCATCTAACCCCGGGGATTTCATTATTCACTGGTGACATCACCCAATAACCTGTCGCGTAAAACTAACGCAATCTGATTAACAATTTAAACCAGGCAAACACTAATAAACCAGTAACCAGTGAGTACAAAGAAAAAGCGAGCAGGCTCAAAATTTAAGACCTCCCCCGGCGCCACGGCCGGCACGGTTTAAACCAAGCACAGTGACCAACCAGGTGAAGCTGGTAAAAACAAGTAGGTTGATAAAAATACTTGCCGGGTGACTCCAGTTTAAGTACTCCAAAACCCCTACTCTTATATAGAGATACTCCTCAGTAGAAAAAAGGGCCACGATCGCAATAATGTTCAGCGCCTGCAGCAAACGCGACTCCGGCAAAGTTTGGGCAAACAAAACACCAATGATAAATACCACTCCAAAAGTAAATGATATAGACGACCCCAGAAATGGGATCAGTGTTTCTACCCGGTACAAATTTAGTTTCATCGCCCCGGTGTCCACCAGAA
>JAQVOX010000161.1:1772-3371 GCA_028702435.1 Desulfotomaculaceae bacterium
TGGGTTTTTATGCGGGTAGCCATTATCGGCGCCGGCCCCAGCGGTTTGGCCTGCGCCCTGGCATTGGAACGACGGGGTGTTTACCCGGATATTTTTGAGTGCAGCAGCAAGGTGGGGTACGTCGTTCCCAGGGTTGAAATTTTACTGGAGCTTTTTCAGCGCCCCCAGCGACGCCAGTTGCAGCACCTATTTGAGCACTTTGGAATAAGGTTTAAGCCACTGGCTAGAGTCCGCCGCTTTGTCATGAGTTCATTACAGCAAACTGTTCCAATCAGTGGGGAGCTTGGCTATCTGGTGGAGCGGAGTCAAAGCCGGGACGCGGTTGAAGTCCAACTTGCCGAAAAATTACAGTCAAAGATAACCTTTGATACCATGGTCGATTACCGGGAATTGGTAAACAAGTATGACTACGTGGTAGTGGCAGAAGGAAACCTTATGACCGCCAGGAACTTAAACGTATTGGCATGCACTATGGCCGCCCGGGTTAAGGGCGCCATCATCCTGGGCCGGTTCGATCCCGAGTCTGCTATGATCTATTTTAATACCGGTTACGCCAGGCAAGGCTTTGGCAGCCTGAAACCATTCAGCCGGGAGCGGGCGCTGCTGGCGCTCAATATTCCGGGAGTAAATCATACTGAGCTGGATAGCTGCTGGGCTCGCTTCATGGAGCAAGAAAACTTCCGCCTGGAAATTATTGAAACCTTTGAAATACCTTATGCCACAGGCCTGACCTGCCGCCAGCAGGTTGGTCAGATCCTGCTGACCGGCAGCAGCGGCGGCCTCACAGACAGCTTTCTCGGCCTTGGCCTCATGGAGGGGATTTTAAGCGGCGCCCTGGCCGGTAAGGCTATTGCCGAAGGACTAAATTATGAACAGCTGATCGGACCTTTAATGATGCAGGTAAGACGCCGGTTTGCGTTTAGGAAGGCGATAAATACCCTGGATAACACCGGTATGGTTCGTTTGCTCAAATTTATTGCCCTGCCGGGGGTAAAGCAGGTTATATATAACACCAATATTGATATCATCAACCTGCTCTATCCATTTGTAAAAAAGTATAACAAAAAAATAAACCGGTCTTATGACCGGTAAGACCTTTTAGATAATGATGCATATGAGTCCGCCTGAGCCGTCATTAACGATGCGTTGCAGTGTCTCTTGGAGTTTTTGCTGGGCATTTTCCGGCATGCGCTGGATCTTGTTCTGAATTCCTTCCCGTACCAGGTCGTGCACGGATTTACCAAAAATCTCCGACTCCCAAATTTTTTGCGGGTCTTCCTCAAACTCATTCAACATATACCGCACCAGTTCTTCGCACTGTCTTTCTGTACCGATAATCGGGGTGATCTCGGTAGCGATATCGGCTTTAATCATGTGCAGGGAGGGGGCACTGGCCCTTAACTTGATCCCAAAGCGGCTGCCCTGGCGGATCAATTCCGGTTCCTCCAGCACTAGTTCGTCCAAAGTAGGAGTGACTACACCATAGCCTGACTCTCTAACTTCACCCAGCGCCTGGGCCACTTTATCGAATTCCCGCTTCGCCACGCTCAACTCGGTAACCAGTCTGAAAAGCTCTTTTTCCCCATCTATATCGAAACC
>JAQVOX010000162.1 GCA_028702435.1 Desulfotomaculaceae bacterium
TTACCAGGGCATGTACTTTTTCGCCTTTAGAAAAACCGGCATCTTCCAAACTGTCTCGCGTCATCACGGACGTGAGTCTGGGTGAATCACTCGTTCACCCGCCTACTCACATAGTTACTTGGGCCATTATCTAAATAAAGGAGCGGTATTCAAGCTGCGCTAGACCTGGGCACTGCCGGCTTTAAGGTTTACATGGTGGACAAAGCGCCGACCATTGGTGGCCATATGGCCCAGTCGGATAAGACCTTCCCCACCAATGACTGCTCCATGTGCATTGAATCACCTAAGTTTGTTGAATGCAATAGGCATCCCAATGTTGAGCTTATGACCTACGCAGAAGTTGACAAAGTCGAAGGCCAAGCCGGAGATTTCGAGGTAACCCTAGTTAAAAAGGCTAGATATATAGATGAAAACAAATGTACTGGTTGTACCACCTGTGTAGAATACTGCCCGGTCGTTTACCCGGATCAATTTAACCAGGGCATATCGAAGAATAAAGCTATTCATATATATTTTGCGCAAGCAATTCCTCTTAAACCTTATATAGATGAAAGTTGTTTGTTTCTTAAAGAGGGTAAATGCCGTATTTGTGAAGGAGTTTGCAGTAATAACGCCATTGATTTTACATCTAAGCCGGAGAAGGTAGTAATAAAAGTAGGAGCGATAATCCTTTCTCCTGGTTTTGAGCCATATGACCCCAAGTTGCGAGAGGAATATCACTACGGCGAGTTTACGAATGTAGTCACCAGTATGGACTACGAGCGGCTATTATGTGCCACCGGGCCATACGAAGGTGAAATACTGCGTGCTTCCGACCAGCACCATCCCCATAAAATAGCCTGGTTGCACTGCGTCGGTTCCCGGCAAGTTATACCTGGTGGCCACAGCTATTGTTCAGCCGTGTGCTGCACCTATACCCAGAAGCAAGTAATATTGACCAAAGACCATGACGCCGATGCCCAGTGTGCCATATTCCATAACGATATTCGTTCCTATGGTAAGGACTTCGAACGGTTTTACCAAAGAACGGAGAACTTACCCGGCATTCGCTTTATCAGAAGCTACGTATCAATAGTGAGAGAAGACCCGGAAACCAAGAATGTTACGATAAGATATTCCACCTTCGATAGTGGAGTGGTAGAAGAAGAATTTGAAATGGTGGTGTTATCAGTTGGCTTGACCCCGCCTTATGGAGCCCAGGACATGGCCGATAAGTTCGGTATCGAGCTCAATGCCCACGGTTTTTGCCAAACCAATCCGGTAAATCCAATGGAGACCACCCGTCCCGGTATATTTGCCAGCGGCGCCTTCCAGGGCCCCGTAGATATCCCAGAATCGGTTTTAACCGCCAGCGGGGCCGGTTCCCAATGTGGTGAACTTCTGGACTACCGCCGGGGGAACTTGTCCAAAGAGAGAGTATATCCGCCGGAAAGAGATGTTTCGCAAGAGGAACCCAGGATAGGCGTTTATGTCTGCCATTGCGGTGCTAATATCGGAAGAATTGTCGACGTTCCCGCCACAGTAGAGTATTCGTTGACCCTTCCCAATGTGGTGCATGCTGAAGAGAGCCTGTTTATTTGCTCCACTGAAGCCGCGGCTATGTTAGCCAAAGACATTGAGGAAAGAGGACTAAACAGGGTAATTGTCGCCGCCTGTACCCCCCGAACCCATGAGCCGCTATTCCGGGATACCCTACGAGAGGCCGGAATAAATCAATATTACTTTGAATTTACCAATATTAGAGAACATTGCTCCTGGGTGCATTCCAAGGAGAAGGAGGCGGCCACTGAAAAGTCCAAAAAATCAATTCGGATGTCTGTGGCTCGTGCCCGCCTTTTGGAACCTTTGCAGGAATTTGACCTGCCTGTTGATAAAAGAGCTTTGGTAGTCGGCGGGGGGGTAGCCGGTATGACCAGTGCCCTCTCCATAGCTAACCAGGGCTTTCACGTCTACTTGATCGAAAAGGAAAAGGAACTGGGCGGTATCGCGCGCAAAGTGCATTACACCCTGGATGGTTTGGATGTCCAGGCATTTTTGGAAGACCTGATCCTTAAGGTATACCAGCATCCCCTGATCCACCTATTTACCGACGCCACTTTTGAAGATGCCAGTGGCTATGTAGGTAATTTCGTGACCAAGGTGAAATCCGGTGGAAGGGTCATCGAAATCAAACACGGGGCCACTGTCATTGCTACCGGCGCCGACGTATATCAACCCACCGAATACCTTTATGGTGAAGATGACCGGGTGCTGACGCACCTGGAATTAGAGGAGCAAATTGTACAAGGCAACGAAAAGGTAATTAACGCCAATAGCATCGTCATGATCCAATGCGTAGGCTGCAGGAACGAAGACCGCGATTATTGTAGCCGGATATGCTGCAGCGAGTCAATTAAAAATGCCCTAAACTTAAAAGAAATAAATCCCGAAGTGGACATCTACGTCCTCTTCCGGGATATCAGAACATACGGCTTTAAAGAGGATTATTACCGTGAAGCGGCCGGTAAAGAAGTCAAGTTCATCCGCTATGAAACGGATGGGAAACCGCAAGTAGAAGCCGGTGAAAGTGACGATGGTCGTCCCATCTTGAAAGTCGTTTTACCCGACCCTGTATTAAACAAGAATCTTGAATTAGATGCTGATTTAGTTGTGTTGGCAGCTGCTGTGATCCCCTCTGAAGGAAGAAACGAAATTACCCAATTATTCAAGGTAGCCTTGGGTCCTGATGAATTTTTCCAGGAAGCCCACGTCAAGTTAAGGCCAGTTGACTTTGGTGCGGAAGGTATATACCTGTGTGGGATAGCACACTATCCCAAGTTTTTATCGGAAACGATCAGCCAGGCTTATGGAGCTGCCGGCCGGGCAGTAACACTGCTCTCAAATGATACGGTAGTTGCCTCCGGATCTGTTTGTGAGGTGGAGGCAAGTAAGTGTATGGGGTGTGGAGAATGTGTCACGGCCTGTACCTATGGAGCCATACTTTTAAAGAACAAAAGGGCCGAAGTGAACGCAGTTCTCTGTAAAGGAGATGGCCTCTGCAATGCCAAATGTCCAACCGGGGCTATTAATCTAAAGCACTATACTGATGAACAGATCTTAGATCAAATTGAAGCGTGTTTCTTAGACTTGAACTGATGTCCGCTAAATAACCGAGCAGTTATTACTTCCTTAGGAGTGAGATAAACATGGCTAGTGAAATATTTAAACCAAAAATGGTAGGGATTATATGCAATTGGTGTTGCTACGGCGGCGCGGACCTGGCCGGTGTTTCCCGTTTTCAATACCCACCTTATTTGAATATTGTCAGGGTGATGTGCTCCGGCCGAGTTGATATGAA
>JAQVOX010000048.1 GCA_028702435.1 Desulfotomaculaceae bacterium
CTCCCATTTGGGCTAACATGGGGAAACCAGACCGGCCGTGGCAGCCTTCCGCTTGCTTTGTGCTGGCTGTGGAAGATTCGCTATATTCCATGTACGAAACATTGATGTCCACCGCCATGATTTTTAAATCAGGCGGTGGAGTAGGTTATAATTTCAGCACGATCCGGCCGCGCGGGTCCCTGGTGCGCTCCACCAAGGGCAAAGCCTCCGGCGTGGTGGAGCTGATTAAGCTTTATAATGCCTCTTCCGATATGGTCATGCAGGGTGGCGTGCGCCGGGGCGCTTCGATGGGCATCCTGAACATCGACCACCCGGAAATCATGGACTTTATCCAGGCCAAACTCGATGGCGGTCTGACTAACTTCAATTTATCCGTCGGCGTAACGGATGCTTTTATGCAAGCTCTCGAGCAGGAAGAAGATTGGCCGCTCCTCTTTAACGGCAAAGCGCATGATGTGGTTAAGGCTACCGATCTATGGCAATCAATAATTCAGTCGGCGCACGCCTGCGGCGACCCGGGAATTATTTTTTTGGATACCATCCAAAAAGCCAACCCCTTGCCGCATAAGTTGTTAAATTGCACCAACCCCTGCGGCGAACAGCCATTGTTTCCCGGTGAATCTTGCTTGCTGGGAAGTATCAACTTAGCCCGTATGATCGGGGCCGACAGCCGCCTTAACCGCAGCTTGCTTATAGACACAGTTACTTGTGCCGTCCGCTTCCTAGACAATATGATCGATATCGCCGAGTATCCGTATCCGATGATTACCGAAGCGACCAGAGCTACCCGAAAAATTGGCCTAGGCTTTACCGGTCTGGCCGATGCCCTAATTAAGGCGGAGCTTCCCTATGACTCCGTGGAAGGCAGGAAATATGCGGGAGATATTACCGGGCTGATACAGGAAACAGCCGGCGCGGCCTCGCGGGAGTTAGGAGATATAAAGGGATGTTTTCCTGATTGGGAAAACAGCAATTTCTACCCGGCAGAAAAGCGGCGGAATGCCGCTTGCGTCACCATTGCCCCCACCGGTTCGGTAACCACGATGGCCGGCTGCGAAGGCTACGGCGTGGAACCAATATTTGCCGTCGCTTACAAAAAATCAACCAACGTAGCCGGTGATTTTGAGATATTCAGTCCCTTATTCCTGGAAGCATGCCAAAAATACAATGTTGCCGCAAGTATCCTGGAGGAGGTTGCCCGGCGCGGCACCTGCCAGGGGATAAAGGAACTTCCGGCAGAAATATCACATATTTTTAAAGGCGCTCAGGATATTTCTCCTGAAGATCATATTTTAATGCAGGCAGAAGTGCAAAAATATGTAGATAACGCCGTAAGCAAAACAATCAACCTGCCCGGTTCCGCTACTACCAAAGATATTGGACATTGCTTTTTAAGGGCTTATCAACTCGGACTTAAAGGAATTACTGTTTTCCGAGACGGCTGTAAAGAAGGTACGGTAACAATCGGCAGGCAGGATGAAGCTCCGGAGAAAAGGGTCCTCCAGCGCGGTGAAATATTACCCCGGCCAAGAAGCGCTCACGGTATGACCCACCGTCTCGATACCGGGTGCGGTAAGCTATACCTCACTGTTAATTACCAGCCGGACAGCGGTGAAATTTTAGAGACCTTCATTACGACGGGGTCTGACGGCGGCTGCCTAGTCTATACCGAAGCCACCTCCAGGCTGATTAGCCTGGCCATCCGCGGCGGTATAACAGTTGATGAAATAGTCGAACAATTAAATGGCACTCATTCCTGCCCATCTTACATGCTCGCCAAAGGGAAAGGTAAAAATCTCTCACACGGCAAGTCCTGCGCCTCAGCTATAGCCTATAGAGTGGCCGAAATTAAAACAGAACTAGATAAACAGTTCTGCGAAAACACCGGCCCGGAGAAAAAAGCGCTCGATGAAACCATGCTATGCGAGTGTGGACAAGCGCTCGAAAGGGCTGAAGGATGTTTAGTTTGCAGATACTGCGGTTTCTCAAGATGTTAGCAACTTGAACAGCATATACCCACAGCATCATATTTTAAAGACAATCATTAACCCATGGTATTAATTCCCACCTCACATCATAAATATAACCTGAGGTGGGAATTAATGAAAATAATTACGTTTATCCAATCATGGATAAACTCGCTACAAACTGCGTTTCGAGAATTAAAGGTACGACCGACAGCGGAGCCAAAACCACACAACCTGGTATCGACCATCGATAGCGCGCGGCAGGACTGGCAGCAGGCGCTAAGGGAATTTGACCAAGTCGAAAACGAATGTATCGACTATGTCATACATAAAATTATCTCATCGGAAAGGTACTATATGTTCCTGTTAAAACAGGCGCGACAGGAAGGGAGCAAGGCCTGGCCCGCTACCACCGACAATGTTGTCACTGCACTTTCAGATATTCATCCCTAATTTTTTGAAAATCTTCCCATACAGGGCGTTTCTTGCCGGCATCGCGCAGTAATGCCGCCGGGTGATAGGTAGGCATGATCTTAATACCGCTCTTGCTAACTAACCATTTACCACGCATAACAGTGATCTTGGCGCCCGGCTCGATCAAGTTTTGGAGAGCAGTACTGCCCAGCAGCACGATAATCTTGGGGGAGATTAGCTCGATCTGACGGTATAGCCACGGGAGGCATGCTGCTGCCTCCCCCGTTTGCGGCGCTCTGTTTCCTGGTGGCCTGCACTTAACTACATTGGCAATATAAACATGGGTAAACCTTTCCATATCCACTGCCTCCAGGATCTTGTCCAAAAGCTGTCCAGCCTTGCCTACAAACGGGCGGCCTTGCCGGTCCTCATCAGCGCCCGGGCCCTCCCCGATCAGCATTAACCCGGCTTCCGGATTGCCTTCCCCGAAAACCACCCCGGAGCAGCCCTGCCGCAGACCGCACCGACTACAAGCGCCGGCTAGCTTTTGTAAATCCGCTAGGCTGTTGATCCCGCTCAAGTCATGTTCTTGCTCATAAATAACCTTATTCAAACCCAAACCTCCATTCAGCCGGCGCCCCGGCAGACCACAGTTATTAGGACTACAGTTCCTTAGCTCTTCAATATATTCCATAACTTTTGGAGCCAGCGCCCCAGCAGGCCACCTTTGAGCAGCTCAATATATGTTTCCTCGTTTTCCTCCGGCACAGGTAAGAGGCCCCACTGCCGCCCCGGGCCAGCAGGAACAAGAATCCCCCGACTGCTTTTGCCGATAGCATGGCTATAGTAGTCTACTGTTTGAGGGAAGATAGCCCCCGCCTGCAATTGCATTAGCTCACTTTTATTATTTAAACTCACATCATTAACCGCCAGGACAATATCCCCGGAGCGGATGCCGGCACGCCAGGCAGCCCCACCCGGTAGGACATCGAGAATCTTAACCCCATGGTCAGGCACGACATAAAGCGGTTCCTCCGTAAATTCAGACCTGCGGCTGATTAAGATCACCGCCTCATGACCGAGTGGGGAGAATAGCGCAGCCGCCAGCAGCAGCGTGCTGCTATACTCCGCCAGCACAGCCATGATTAGCAGGGCCAGGCTATAAACACCCAAACAGATCGCGGACAGGCGGCTTTTTTCCGACGGATTTCTGGCGATGGCCACGTCGCCATAGCCCAGCCCGGCAATTACAGGCATGAGGCTATAGGCTATATTTTGCGTATCTCCAGGAAGACCGGTTTTGATTAACGGCCACCATGGGGGCATTTCAACACCGCCCTGGATCGGGCCGGCGCCGGCAACGGCCAGGACCACAAGCGGTATGGGCCAGAATTTTTGCATGGTAAAGCCGCCGGTAACCCGTCCACCGGCGCCCTTGATGAAGGTCGGCGCCGCCCCCAGGTGGCCGCTGGCTAGAATCAAAAAGCTTTCCACCATGTGCAGAACGGCTACCAAAGCCAAGATTTGCGGCACACTGACCTGGGGAAACCCCAGCAGAAGACTGGATAGGGACAATATTCCACCGGAATAAGCAAAGCACAGAAAGCGTACGTTAATTAGCATGAGCAGGATGGCTAACAGCCAGAGATAAATCAAACCGGACCCGGATAAAGACAGGCCGATAAAAACCATCAAGATACTACCGGCAAGCCCGCCCAGCAGCCCAAAGCCAATCGCCATGCTTACGTCAGCCCAAAGCCCGCCGGGCTTCACACCAAAAAAATCTTCCTTCATTTTTTCCGTTCGCTTGTACTGCATGGCGATGATCATTACTACTATCAGAAAAAGCGGCAAGAATTGCAGATCGGTTAGCATCTGCAAAAAAGTTTGTAAAATTAACGGTAAGACCTCAGCAAAGGGAAACAAAGCCTTCTCCCCCTAATTACAGCATGCGGTGGCCATATTGAAGTAACCAAAAAGCCGCGGACAATTTTTCCCACGGCCAAATCTGATGAATCACCCCCCGGATGTCCCGGCGTAATCCTGAGAGCCGGCTGGTTGCACCCAAGCCGGAGTAAATTCTTATCCGGCAATCTTCTGCTTCATTATTTCTACCGCCTGCTCAAGCTGAAAGTCTCGGGAGTGGTCCTCAGAGGAGTCGACCTGAACATCGGGATAGATCCCTTTTTCGTGGATATCGTTTCTAGCCGGCGTCAGGTAGCGGGCAGTAGTAAGCTTTAGCCCGGCTCCGTCACCCAGTGGAAACACCGTCTGGACAATTCCTTTGCCAAAAGTTTTGGCGCCGACCAAGGTTCCCGAGCCGGTGTCTTTAATAGCTCCGGCTAAAATCTCAGCTGCGCTGGCGCTGCCCTCGTTGATTAAGACCACCAGGGGAAGCTGCATCATTGCCTGCCCCTCAGATTGAAAAACCTCCTCGCGCCCCGCCCGGTAATCAATGTATACAATAGGACCGCTTGGCACAAAATTGCTCGCCACGTCCACCGCTGCGGTGAGCGCACCACCCGGGTTGTCCCGGAGATCCAAAATAATTCCCTGAGCCGGCTCGCTTTGCAGCTTGCTCAAGGCTTCCATCATTTCATCATCTGTCCGCTCGGTGAACTGGCTCACCGTGATATACGAGATGCCGGTACCGGGAATTTGGGACACTTCGACCGTCGGGACACTGATTTCTTCTCTGGTTAGGGTACGAGTAAACTGTAGATCTCCCGTCGTTCCCTGCCGCCTGTCAATAGTCAGCTTAACTTGTGATCCAACCGGGCCGCGCATCAGGTTGATGGCTGTATCCAGGTCAATCCCTTTGGCATCATGGTCATCGATCTTAACTATTATGTCCCCGTCCATAATACCCTCTTTTGCCGCCGGTGTTCCCTGATAGGCACGCACAACCGTCAGGTACTGCTCTTTGATCCCTACCAGAATACCCAACCCGCCGAAAGAAGAACCCTTGATTTGTTCCTGAAGCTGGGCAAAAGTTTTCGGCTCCAGGTAAACCGAATACGGGTCGTTCAGGGAATTTACCAGACCTTTAATCGCCCCGTCAACCAGGCGGGGATTATCTACCGGGTACAAATACTGGGTCCGGATCAGGGTGATCACTTTAACCAGGTTGCCCGAATTCATGTAATTACTATAAAGGATGCCTCCCGTCGCCAAAATGACGGCCAGAATAAAGATCACCACAACTGGGCGCCACTTGCGTTCGCCAGAACGGGCACTGTAATAATAATCACCCAATTTTATCTACACCTTCCGATCATGTCCTGACAATATTATACTACAAATTTATGGAAATTAGACGGTCTATCCTCGATTAGTTTAAATTTTCTATTTGCATCTTTACCTATATAATTGCCCTATTTGTGCTTTTTCTTTCGCTTACCTAACCATCTGGGTAAACGGCTTACGCCGGCGGCATTGGCCGCTGATCTAATCCCTCACATATTAAAAGCCACCAGATGGTGGCTAAAGATAATTACGTGGGTTAACCGGGTTACCGTTTACTCTTACGGAAAAGTCCAGGTGTGGTCCGGTAGACATGCCGGTGCTTCCTACCCGGCCAACGGCCTGACCTTTTTTAACTTCCGCCCCGTTACCAACTAGTTGGGACGATAGGTGGGAATAAAGAGTAGTCAGCCCGCCGCCATGGTCAATCATGACCACTTTGCCATAGCCGCTCATATAGCCGGCATCAATCACTACACCGGACTGGGCGGCGACCACAGTAGCACCGTTCGGAGCAGGGATATCTATCCCGTTATGCATCCTATAGCCCCCCAGCACAGGATGCGGGCTCATGCCGAAGTTGGAAGAAATGTTTGCATAGCCTGGCACCGGCCAGTTAAAAGCGCCCGTAGAGGGCGGTCGCGAACTCGAGCGCTGCCGGGCAATCTGCCGTAAGATTTCCTGTTCTTTAGCCTCCAGGTGAGTGGCTTCGGCCTCAATATCCCTCAGTTTCTTATTTTCCTCGCTAAGCAGGGCCTTTTTTTCACCTTGTTTAGCCGCCAGTTCCCCACGTGCTCTTTCCTGTTCGGAGAGCATGGCCGCAAACCCTTGCTTCTGCGCTTCCTGATTGGCCTTTTTGTTGTTTATTATTTCTCGGGCGGCTTTAACTTGCTCGACTAAAGCAGCATCCTGCTGGGCCACCCGCTTTAGAAGTTCATACCGGTTTACGAAATCACTGAAACTTTGAGCGTCCAACAACACTTCCAAATAGCTAATATTACCGGCCTGATACATATTCCGGATCCTTTTATTTAGCTCCTCGCTGCTTTCGGTCAGCTTAATTTCAGCCTTTTGGAGTTCGTTTTCAGTCTTGCGCAAATTTTCTTTAGCTGCACTCAGGTTTTCTTCAATCTTCTTGATCTGCAGGGATTTTTCCTCGAGGGAGCGATCAAGAGCAGCGACCTGCTGTTTGTAATCCTTAACCACCACTCTAGCCTTGCCTGCCTCTTTATTCTTCTGCTCCAATTGTTCCCTGGTAGCATTTAGCTGCTGCTCAAGGCTGGCCCCATTGGCCACTCCAAACGTGCCGGCTAGTAAAGCCAGGCTTAACAAACCCACCAATATCTTTTTCTTAAAAAAACTGATTCCCATTCTAGGCTTCCCCTCCCGGTACCTCATTAAATATTTACACTTTTAAGAATCTGCGCACGGAAATCATACTGCCTGCGGCGCCAATGACCAGTCCCGCCAGCAAAAGCCCCTCCATCAATAAAATAATTAAATTACGGTTACTGACCATGGGCACAAAAGGCAGCGAAACCTGGATGCTGCTAATAATAGAAAAATATCCGTAATATATGGCAGCTACCGCCAGCAAAGAACCGGCCAGCCCCAAGAACATTCCTTCCAGAAGAAATGGAAAGCGAACAAACCAGTTGGTTGCCCCTAGAAACTTCATAATTTCTATCTCCCGCCGCCTGGAAAAAACCGAAAGGCGGATCGTGGTCGCAATCAGAAATACAGCGGCCACTCCCAGTAAAACCATAGTCACCAGCCCGGCCGTACGCACCCAGTGGCTCAAGGCCATCAGTTGTTCAACCACGCCCTGCCCATAGCGCACCTCGTCCACCTGAATCAGGCCTTCGAACTGCTTGGCCAGCGGCGCTACCTGTTCAACCATGTGCGTCTTGACCCTAAAAGCATCCGGCAGTGGGTTTTTTTCTTCCTCTTCCAGACCGTCTAGAATACCCTTCTGCTCTCCAAAGTTTTTCTTCATTTCTTCCAGCGCTTTTTGCTTGGTCACGAATTCATACTGAGCTACCTCGGACAGGCCTGTTAGCTTGTCCTCAACCTCTTTAATTTGAGCAGGGGTGGCCTGATCTTTAAAAAAGATACTGATTTCAACACTTGACTCCAGGTTGTCCGCCACATTGCCGGCATTTAACACTACTAACAGGGAGCAACCTAAGATAAAAAGAGACACGGCCACTACCCCGATGGAGGTTATGGAAAGCCAGCTGTTGCGTAAAATGGATTGCAGCGCCTCGCGAAAATAATAGCAGATCGTTCTAAGCCTCATAGGCTATACGTCCCTTTCTCTTCGTCCCGCACTACCTGCCCGCCGGCCAGTTCGATAACACGTTGTTTCATCTCATTCACAATATCCCGGGCATGGGTAACCATCAGAATGGTGGTACCACTTTGGTTTATATCTAAAAAAAGCCTCATTAATTCCCACGCCGTTTCCGGATCCAAATTACCCGTGGGCTCGTCAGCAATGATCAGGTCCGGGTTATTGACAATGGCCCGGGAAACACTTACCCGCTGCTGCTCACCACCGGAAAGGTGCCCTGGAAATACGCCGGCCTTTTGTTTCAAGCCGACCACCTCAAGGGCCGCAGGCACCGCCTTCTTAATCACCCGGCTGGACGCCCCGGCAATTTCCAAAGCAAAGGCTACATTTTCATAGACAGTTTTTTGCGGTAGCAAGCGAAAGTCTTGAAAGACCATCCCGATTTTTCGGCGCAAAAAAGGTACCTCCCGCCGGCGCATCCGGGTGACATTTCTTCCATTAAAGATAACCCGACCTCTGGTAGGAAATTCTTCGCGGTAAATTAATTTGATTAAAGTTGACTTCCCAGCCCCGCTGGGGCCTACTAGAAAATTAAAGCTACCTTTTGGAAAGCGGATGGTAACGTTGTCCAGAGCCTTAATTTCATTAGGATAGACTTTTGTGATATCATATAATTGAATCAACCACCCACCCCATTTAAGAATCAAAAGTCGTACCGGCTAGCCAGTTAGTAAAAACTAAAATTTATACTATCACCCTGCTATAAAATGACAAAAAAAATACGGTATTAGTTTAGTTCGACAAGTTTATATAAATTCCTGCCGGCATTGTACAATCTTCCAACAAATCTACGAACATCTTTATCTCCGGTCGGATTTCTTTTGCCCGGGGAGTATCTACATAAAAACCCCCTTGCACTTTGAAGCAAGGGGGTTTAAATAACACTCTTTAAGCTTTTCTTGTAATTACCTCTTCCACAGCAGCAACTATATGTCCCGGAGTCAGACCGAATTTTTCCAGCAGTTCTGCGGGCGTTCCCGATTCGCCAAACTGGTCCGGGATACCCACCCGCTTTAGCGGTACGGGACAGTGTTCAACAAGCGCCTCGGCCACTGCCCCACCCAGGCCGCCGATAATACTGTGTTCCTCCGCGGTCACCACTGCGCCTGTTTTTCTAGCCGCATTAACAATAGCATCCACGTCGATCGGCTTAATGGTATGGATATCCAACACCCCGGCCCGAATACCTTTAGCTTCTAACTGATCCACGGCTTCCAGGGCCGCAACGACCATAATTCCGGTGGCAATAATAGTCACGTCTAATCCTTCCCGCAGCACCACCGCCTTGCCCGGCTCAAACTGAAAGTCCTCCCCGTGCAAAACGGGAACTGCAGACCGTCCCAGGCGGATATATACAGGGCCATTAATGGCTGCCGCCGCTCTGACCGCACCGGCTGTTTCTACCGCATCGGCCGGGACGAACACGGTCATATTCGGCAATACCCGCATGATGGCGATATCTTCTACCGAAGCATGAGAGCCTCCGTCCTCACCAACAGTGATTCCGGCATGGCTGGCGCCTATTTTAACATTCACCGAAGTGTAAGCTACACTGTTGCGGACCTGTTCAAAGGCACGGCCCGAGGCAAATATGGCAAATGAGCTACAAAATGGGATTTTACCTGCCGCCGCTAGGCCGGCAGCCGTACCGATCATGTTTTGTTCAGCCACACCCATATCAAAAAAACGCTCGGGAAAATTCTGCCCAAAGTCATACGTTTTAGTGGATTTAGCCAAGTCGGCGTCCAAAGCCACTACATCAAGGTTTTCCCGGCCCAACTGGAGCAGCGCCTCACCGTAAGCCTCCCTGGTTGCAATCTTTTTACTCATCAAGACCAACCCTCCTCATAAAGGGTACAAACCCTTCGCTACTTCTATTACTAACCCAATTCCGCCAGAGCTCTTTGCACTTCATCAGGCTTTGGCGCCACACCATGCCAGTTGACCTGGTTTTCCATGAATGAAACACCTTTACCTTTAATTGTTTCGGCGACAATCATAGTCGGTTTCCCCTTGACCGTTTTAGCCTCGGCCAGAGCGTCCAGAATTTGTTTAAAATCATGCCCATTGATATTGATCACGTGCCAACCAAAGGCACGCCATTTATCAGCTACCGGTTCGGGAGACATCACCTCAGTGATCGGACCGTCGATCTGGAAGCCGTTATGGTCGACAAAGGCTACTACATGATCCAGTTGATAATGGGCCGCCGCCATCGCCGCTTCCCAAACCATGCCTTCATCCAACTCACCGTCACCGAGCATCACGTAGACACGATAGTCCCTTTGATCCAAACGGCCTGCTAAAGCCATGCCATTAGCCGCGGCCAGACCTTGTCCCAGGGAACCGGTCGACATCTCCACCCCCGGCAACTTGCGCATATCCGGGTGTCCTTGCAGGCGGCTGCCCAATTTACGCAGCGTCATCAGTTCCTCCACCGGAAAAAATCCCCGCTCGGCCAGGGCAGCATACAGTACCGGGGCCGCATGCCCTTTGGACAGCACAAAGCGGTCGCGGTCGGGCCAATCCGGCCGGCTGGGATCCAGGCGCAATTCATGAAAGTACAGCGTCGTGACTATATCAGCCGCAGACAAAGACCCACCCGGGTGTCCGGAGCCGGCTTCACCCAGCATTTTAATGATATGTTTCCTTATTTCTTTCGCCTTTTTCTGAAGTTCTTCAATTTCCCCCATTCCCAAAACCTCCGGTTAATTATTTGTACTCTTTAAAACCCTCCCCAAGTACCTCATGCACATCCGCCAGAATCACGAAAGCATGCCGGTCAACTTTATAGATGATATCTTTTAAACGGGTGACCTCCGACCGGTTCACTACAGACAGAAGAACCTCCTTCTCCACCCCCGTGTATACCCCACGGGCAGGCCAGGCAGTGGCGCCCCGGCTTAGCCCTTCTACAATGGCAGCGGATATCTCCTCCGGGTGATCGGAGACAATCAAAAAGGCCTTAGTATAGCTAAAGCCCTCCTGCACCAGGTCGATCAGCCAGGCGGTAACAAAAATGGTGATTAAGGCATACATGGACAGCTCCGCGGAATTAAAAACGATTCCGGCCATCACGACGATGGTCGCATCCACCAGAAAAAGCAATTGCCCGATATTAGCCCCGGTATATGTGCGCAAAATCGCCGCCAGCAGGTCGGTGCCTCCGGTAGTACCGTTATATTTAAAAACAAACCCTAGCCCCAGGCCCACCAGCACCCCACCAAACAGGCTGGACAATAAAAGGTCATGAGTGGGAATGGGCAGAAAGGGCGCCAGCGCATCAACAGCCAGTGCCAGTGTAACCGTGCCATAAAGGGATCGAAAGCCAAAATGCAGCCCCATCCGGTATATGGCCATAGCAAAAAGCGGCACATTCAAAACAAGCATAGCCGCCCCAACAGGTACATTAATTACATAATGCAGGATCGTGGCAATGCCACTGACTCCGCCGGCGGCGATTTTATTGGGAATGAGAAACATATCCAGACCCAGAGCAGTCAAAAAAACGCCGGCGCTCACCCCAACAATATCCCGGATTAGATTAAAGCGCATCGTTTGACACTCCGAAACCATTTTAAAACTTTATTGGATAAACCTATATTGTCCAGAAGACCCCAATGCTATAAAAAGTATATTCTTTTTTTTACAACAGATTCCTCCCCTAAGAGTCGAAATTTGTCAAATAAAAAAGCCGCTGCAAACTGCAACGGCTTGCCACGCCCTGCTAATCTTCCTGCACCCGCGCTTTTTCCTTTAGATAGGCGGCAATAAAAGAGTCAATTTCTCCATCCATCACCGCGTTGATATTCCCGGCTTCCTCATCGGTGCGGTGATCCTTAACCAGGCTGTACGGATGAAAAACATAGGAACGGATCTGGCTGCCCCAGGCAATTTCCTGCTGGTCACCGCGCATGGCCGCCAACTCAGCTTCCTTCTTACGTAATTCCAAATCAGTTAGTTTGGCCCGAAGCATTTTCATAGCAGCCAGACGATTGGAAAACTGGGAGCGCTCATTCTGGCAGGAAACAACAATTCCCGTTGGGATATGGGTGATCCGAACAGCGGAGTCTGTCTTATTGATATGCTGCCCCCCGGCCCCACTGGAGCGGAAGGTATCAATTTTTAAATCTTCCTGGTTGATTTGTACGTCCACGTCGTCTTCCACCGCGGGAAGCACGTCTAGCGAGGCAAAGGACGTGTGCCGGCGACCGGCGGTATCGAAAGGGGAAATGCGCACCAACCGGTGCACCCCTTTTTCTGAACCCAGGTAGCCGTAAGCATTGGGGCCGGTTACTTCCAGGGTAGCGCTTTTAATGCCTGCTTCGTCACCGGGCAGCATGTCGAGCACCTCGATCTTAAATTTGCGGCGCTCCGCCCACCGGGAGTACATGCGGACCAGCATCGCTACCCAGTCCTGGGCCTCGGTGCCCCCGGCTCCGGCATGAAGTGAGATGATCGCGTTACCACGGTCGTACGGCCCATTCAACAGAACGGCCAACTCTAGCTCCGCCACCTTTCGGGAAAGGGTGATAATGCCCTCCCTTATTTCAGTGGCTAGAACCGCGTCGTTGTCTTCTTCCCCCAGTTCAACCAATACGCCCAGGTCCTCAAAATCCCGGGCCAAATCCTGAAAAACTGTTACTTTATCCTTTAATTGTGCTATTCTCTGCATAACTCTTTGTGCCTGGCCCTGATCTTCCCAGAAACCGGAGTTTAGCATCTGCTTTTCGAATAAAGAAATTTCCTCTTCCTTTTTCACTATGTCAAAGGGAAACCCTCAAATCTTCTATACGCTTTTCAATCGGTTCCAGCTCTCTTTTAAGATCTGCGTACATTAACTCACCTCGTCTTTTAATTTTTTTACTTATACCGCTTCCGCCCGGCCACAGCATTTCTTATATTTCTTACCGCTGCCGCACGGGCAGGGATCATTACGCCTGATCTTTTTTTCCTTGCGCAAGGGCTGTTTCGGCCCGTCTTCCGCATAGCGGTTTTCGACGACCACCCGCTTTTGGCTCTGTTCCGGCTGAACTACATTGACCCGGAAGATGTAGCGCACTACTTCTTCCTTAATGGAGTCGATCATATTCTGAAACATATCATGACCCTCAAACTTGTACTCGACCAGCGGATCTTTCTGGCCGTATGCCCGGAGGCCAATGCCTTCCCGGAGCTGGTCCATAGCATCCAGGTGGTCCATCCACTTTTCATCAACAACACGGAGCAGAATCACCCGCTCGATCTCCCGCATCGTTTCGGCGCCAAGTTCCTGCTCTCTAGCCTCATACATTTCCCGGGAACGCTCGGTCAGGTAAGACTGCAGTTCTTGGCGCCCCATCCCTTCTAAGTCTGCG
>JAQVOX010000163.1 GCA_028702435.1 Desulfotomaculaceae bacterium
CTCGATAATATGGCAGCTTCTTTCCGGTAACGTTCCAATAATTTCAAACCAACCAGCTATTTTTTCTCATTAATTTTCTTTAACGGGCTTCGCATAATCAAAGTGAAATTCGCCTGTAAAGGCAGGTATCGTAACTACTTCTTTTTCCTGTATCTGCACCAAAATATCGTACTGGCTGCTCAAATACTCGACAAGGCCGCCTTTTAATTCCAACCTGTTCTTTAGGACGGAGGCATCGCCAATGGCGATAATACGGTAAGGAGGTGACAGGGGGATCCCGTTGACGTTGATATGGTTGCCGGCCAAGCGTATTTCGCTAATAGCCGTGATGCGTTGGCTATTTATAGCTATTGCGTCCGAGCCCGCGCTGTATAATTCGTTAACAATTTTTAAAAGTTGTTCGTCAGTAATTTTTGGAACATCGAAAACATCAATTCCAGCCTGGCCCGGGCGGCTTTGTACTAGCAACTCCACTCCCGGTCCAGACACTTGGGATAAGCCGGCAAACCGTTCTATTTTGGCAAGTTCTCTTCCGAGTGCTTCATCCGCCTCCCTTTGTCCGATCCCGGCCTGCTCCAGTTTGGTAGATAGATCAGAAATTTCCATCTGCAATTTATACAAATTTTCTACCAGGTTTTTTTTCTCCAAAGCTAATTCTTGTTCTCTGTCCCGGGGAACAACGTTATCCCCGGCAATGGTGGTACGAAACTGGAATCCCAGCATCACCCCCAGCAAAATGGTTACAAAGGTAATTGAAATGAAAAAAGACCTGTTCAAATAAAGCCCCTCTCTATTAACATTATTTCATACACCACGACACGCCACGTTGACGGTTCCTTCGTCTCCCTTCGGCTCTTCGACTATGCTTCGGGTACGCTCGAAGTGTCATTATCCGTTTCAGCTATGTAATCCATTTTGATGCTGCCGGAATAAGCCGGGATTGTAAGCTTCTCCAACTTTTTAACTGAAATCTTGATGCCATAAAACTGCAGATACTCAGCCACCCCGCCCCTCATTTTCAAGGCGCCTTCCATGGTTTCAGGGCTGCCTATGGCGGTTATGATAAAAGGAGGCACAAGTGCTTTTTCGTTGATTCTGATAGCGGGACCGATGCAACTGATCCCGGTGGCGGCTACCAGACGTTGGCCATTTATGGCAACAGCCTCGGCTCCTGCCGCTTTGAGTTCGTTAACCACTTTTAATATATCTTCATCATGTACTATATAAAGGTTAGGATTGTCGGTGAATATCTGCGAGACATCGCTATCTTTTAAGGTCACTTCCACGCCACTGCCGGTCAGTTCACTCAAACCTGAAAATCTCGTTGCAAATTCCATTTCTGCTTTTATTTGAGGCGAAAGGGGACCGGTGGATAGACTTTCAAGTTGTCCACGCATCCTTATTAATTGCGATTGAAGAACATCTTGTTCCTTTTTCAACTGGACCACCTGGTCTGCTAATTCCTGCGTTCTCCTTATCGTTTCATTGTCCTTTATATCCGTGGTCATACGGAATTGCACGGATATAAATACTCCGATAATAAGACTTGCCAGGACCACTGACCAATAGAAATTTTTCTTCACTGAACTCACCCGCTGTCCCCAATTAATCCCCTAAAAAACAAAGATTCCTCTTTTTTCACAAAAAATAATATCGCCATACACCCAAGCATTAAATAACTTGCCTCTTATAGTATGACGGTGTCGAAGCAAGGCAGGTTCACTATGATACATCTGAAAACACTGTTTATTTCATTTTTCAGGCTCCATTTACATATTTGTAAGTGGTAACCAGATAAGTTAAGTGATGTGGTAGAGTTGCCAGTCCGGATTTGAGAGCGGTCTTCATCAAGGCCACATCACGAAAGCGTTAAATCGGTTTTCCAGTATTAATAGAGTCAAGGTGATATGGCGTCTTTCGACAGCATCGGTTCATACATCATGATGGCCTGGTTAGTGCAGACAAATTCGTCCCCGATCTCATTGTCGTCAAGATCAAAGACCTTTCGGAACAGAACATTGTTGCGAGTATAACCTCCCCACCACTCTGATTTGATCACGTGTTCCCGCTCGTAAACTTCGTAGCGCTCAAGCTGTGATTGGCCGCAGCGCCATTCGCCATAAAGGAATTGGTCATCAAGCCAAACCCGCAACTGGTAGTCAACCTGAGTATCATTTCTTACCTGCAGGTCGATATAATTGTAGGCAAGCAAATGCTGGCTATATATTTTTCTGCAGGGGAGCAGTGCGTCAATAAAAGGCTATTGACACATAAGGTCTGTTGCGATAAACTAAACCAAGGTCGACCACAATAGACCAGGGGAGAGTGAGCGTATGGAAAAATATAAACTGTTTGATGCAGAGTATAAATTTGCCAGTATTGTCTGGGACTATGAGCCCATCAATTCCACTGAACTGGTAAAGCTTTGTGCCGATAAACTCGGCTGGAAGAAATCTACCACCTACACAGTATTAAAAAAGCTCTCTGAGCGTAGTATCCTGCAAAATAAAGAAGCGGTTGTAACCGCACTTGTCAAACGTGAGGATGTGCAGAAGTACGATAGTAATGCAGTGGTGGAAAAATCCTTTGACGGTTCTCTCCCCAAATTCCTAACTGCATTTCTTGATAAGCGAAAGATCACTGAGAAGGAGGCGGAGGAACTGAAGCAGATTATAGAGGAGGCGGTAAAATGAGTACCTTGTCAGGACTATTTACCACCATCCTGAACATGAGCATCACCGCATCTTATGTAGCTGTCGGTGTGATTCTGGTCCGCCTGCTTTTAAAAAAGTTTAATCCGCTGATGTGGTTGTCCTTCGCGCTCATGAACCGGGACATGGAGATGTCTTGTGATGAAAGCGTTCTGCACAAGATGAACCCAGATGCGAAGGGCGGCTATTCCAGTTCCCTGCTGGCACTTTCAGTAAAGAGAAACGGGCTTTTTGCGGCCAATCCTTTGGCCTTTGGTGAAAGCCATGTAAAGGCACGGATAAAGAATGTACTGAATTATAAGAAGCCAGAGTTTTGGGTCATTGTTCTGGCCGTTATGGCCACTGCTGTGTTAATTGTTGCATTTACCACCAATCCCAAACATGAGCAGTCGGTTCCAAATTCATATTGGGGATACTCAATCGACGCTTTAATGGACAATAAAACTACCTATGTGGGCAATAATGTCAAAGTTATAGGACTTATTGACGCCATGCCTTTGCCGGAAGGGATTACTCGCGATACGGTGGAGCTGCAGACTGACTATTTACCCTATGGTATAACCATAAACTATATAATGAACGATTCTTCCAATGTAAT
>JAQVOX010000164.1 GCA_028702435.1 Desulfotomaculaceae bacterium
CCTCTGGAGACCGCCATGTTTTTATTTTTCTATACACTCACCCTTAGATGCCGGTTCTATAACACGCTCAGGATTGAGCCAAACTATCTCCTCTAATGACCAGTCTCTGATTGGACCTGACCATCTTTCTGGATGCCGTAATTTAGCAGCTTCATAAACTTGTCTTCTATGCTCCAGAATCTGTGTCGAGAGACCATTGTGTCTTTGATTTGGGGTCAGGAAATTAAGACCGCTGTGCCGGTGTTCCTGGTTGTACCATCTGCTAAATGATAGCACCCATTGTCTCGCATCGGTCAGTGAAGCAAACCCTTTGACAGGGTAATTAGGGCGGTATTTGCAGGTACGAAAAACAGATTCCGCATACGGATTATCATTGCTCACTCTTGGGCGACTTCTGGATGGAGTTATCCCCAGCTGATAGAGCGTTTCCAATAGGGAGGCTCCTTTCATTGGACTACCGTTATCTGAATGCAGTACCAAAGGCTCGTTAACTAATGTGCGTTGTTCAGACATTATAGCCCGCCGGACCAGTATACTGGCGTTTTGGGAGGATTCTTCCGGCCAAATCTCCCAAGCAATTATTTTCCGGCTGAATAAATCTAAAATTAGATACAGATAGAAATAGATGCCCCTGGCCGGCCCTGGAAGCCAGGTGATATCCCACATCCAGACTTGATTTGGACCGGTAGCGTAATGTGTTGAAATGGGCTTTGAACATGGACTTTTAGCTCTTCCACGATGATGTTGCATGTTATTTTCTTTTAGTACTCTGTAAAATGTTGACTCAGAAGCCAGGTAGATGCCTTGATCAGCTAGACGTGGAACAATCTGGCTTGGCGGCAAGCTTTTAAATTTAGGTTTATTTACGGTTTCTATTACAGCTTGTCTTTCTGCTACGCTAAGCTTGTTTATCGGTACCGGGCGTTTGGCATGTTTTCGTTGGTCTTCTAGGGGTGACGGTTTGCTTCTCCAACGCTGTAGGGTACGCTGAGTAATTCCAAGTTCCTTACAAGCCGCCGCTTCTCTGGCGCCTGAGTCAACAGCTTTTTTGATCAGCATTATGGCAGTTTGGCGATCTGAGGCGCTGATTAGTCGTCCTCTGGGACCCCCCAGATCGCTTGGGCTTTTTTTCTTAGAACCAAAAGTGCGGCAGTTTCAGCAAGTGCAGCTTCTTTCCGTTTAAGTTCTTTATGGAGATCTTTTATTTTACGATCCTTTTGGCGAAGGTCCTTTTGTAATTGAGCAGCTTGTTGGGCAATACCGCCATTGGCTTGCATACAGGCATCTCGCCAGGCCTCCACTTGTTCAGCAAATAATCCTTTAGTACGGCAGTATTCTGCCATTTCGATCTCGTTTAAGGAAGCTGTTTCAACTACTATCAGAAATTTATCTTGTGTACTCCATTTTTCAGCTTCAGGCTCGCCACCTGGAACTGCTATACCGTTAGCCCTGGCCTTTTTCCTCCAACTGTATAGCGTGCCCTCGGAAAGACCTGTTTCTCTTGAAATGGCGCTAACAGATTCATTATTAGGGGGCATCATCCTGTTGATAATTGTATACTTAAATTCTTCACTGTATCTTGCCATAGTGTTTCCTCCTCTGCCCTACTTAACTAACTATATTTTAGTTAGAGGCCTATGACAACTATTCTGACACAAGGGGGTATTCGGTCCGCCCTTCGACCATGTGGGAGTGGTTTCGGACAAGAGGCGAGCCGACGGTGTCCCCATGCTGATCCATCACGCCGGCCCCATAACCAGAGAGGACAACGGCCTGCTTACCTGGCCTTCACCTCTGAAATACCACTTTCGTTACCCTAAGACAGGCTGATTATGCTAACTAAATTCCCCGGTCTAAAAAAGTGTATACTACACAATGCGGCATGGTAAACTATTTAGGAATCTTGACATAAGAACTTAGTACGCCATCGGGCAAAAAACACAGCTGCGGCAGATGGGGCAGGAGGTTTTACTACTGAGTATCGTACTGGGTATCGTATATTTCATATTAAACCCGGCTGTCACAGGTTTTGCATCCTTGCTGTGCCTGCTTATTGGTACCTCATCAGAAAGTAGTGTAAAACGCAAAATTTTTATCACATCTGCTTTTTTATTAGCGTTATTATCTATTTACTTATTATATCAAATGTATTTTAATTTATAGAGTATGTTGAGACCCGAAAGGGTCTTTTTTATTTTCCGTTTAATGAACCAACCGGCATTATTCGATATTTTTTAACATTTATTACTTTTTTGTAACCTTGCCTTAAGCATTTTGTAACGCAGTTACCAGAAAAAGCTGGTATTATGATGAAAAGAGGGGGCGCCTCTGAACTAATTAAAAGGTGTGGAGGAATACCCAATTACTATGGTTAGACGTTATATGCCGGGACTGGATGGGCTGCGGGCTTTGGCTGTGTTCGCGGTGATTGCTTACCATTTGAACCTGCCTTGGGCTCCGGGAGGGCTTTTAGGGGTATGCATTTTCTTTGTGCTGTCCGGTTATCTTATCACCGACATTCTACTTGCCCAATGGAATCTTTCCGCAAGCATGAATCTGAAAGACTTCTGGCTAGGCCGGGCACGGCGGCTGCTGCCGGCACTGTTGACCATGCTGAGTTTAGTTATGCTCTGGATATATCTATATGATCCCAACCGCTTATCATCGTTATGGAATGAAGCCCTGGCAGCTGTATTCTATTCCAGCAACTGGTGGTTGATCTTTCACAAAGTTTCTTACTTCGACAGTTTCGGACCTCCTTCACCTTTGGTACACTTGTGGTCTTTGGCTGTAGAAGAACAGTTTTACCTGCTGTGGCCATTGCTATTAGGGCTGGGACTGCGCTATATTCCCCGTCGGGGCCGCCTGATTGGGTTGATCACAGCTCTGGTTATTGCTTCTGCCACCGCCATGGCAGTTATTTATCAACCTGGTCTGGATCCCAACCGGGTTTACTATGGAACCGATACCCGGGCTTTTGCTTTGCTTATTGGTGCGGTACTGGCCCTGTTGTGGCCAAGCCAAAAACTATCGGCTGACTTATCTCCGCGAAAGCGTATGACACTCGATGCAGCAGGAGGAGCTGCGCTGCTGGCCGTATTAGCGATGATTTGGCTAAGCAATCAATATCAATCTTTTCTTTATTACGGTGGTCTCTTGTTATTCTCAATAATCTCGGCGGTCCTGGTGGCGGTACTGGCTCATCCTGCCAGCCGCCTGGGCAGGCTATTCGGGATATCGCCATTACGCGGGCTGGGGATGTGGTCATCTGGGATCTACCTGTGGCACCATCCGGTCAT
>JAQVOX010000165.1 GCA_028702435.1 Desulfotomaculaceae bacterium
AAATTATGCCCGAGCAAATTCATCTGGAGCAAAGCCTCTTCAACCGGCATGGGCTTAATGGCAAAGCGCTTGGTCCTTACCAGCCTTGGCGCTTCTTCACCACTGTCTGCAGGTGTCGTCAACTTTGGTACACTCACGTACCGCACACCGCGTTTTTGCAGTTTACCCTTATATTTACCAATTTGCTTCTCTAGCTTTTCCACCACCAAGTCAGTGGAGGTATACATATCATCAGTGCTTTCTTCGCCTCTTAAGATCATCCCGTTAATTGGTATGGTCACTTCGATCCGGTGTGAATCCTTTTCAACCGTCATGGTAACCTGGGCGTCACCCAAATTGTCAATGTATTTGCTCAGCTTGCCCACGCGCTTTCCTATATAATCTTTTAACGCATCCGTTACTTCAACATTCCTGCCGCGCACGTGCACTTTCATGAAAATACCTCCTTTTCGAGTCTTAGATTACTATTATTCCCAGATAAGCGCCTATTCTTTCTTGTAACCGTAGGCATCTTATCTATTGCCGGGAAAGATTCTTAAGAAGTAAAAACCCCAGACTGGCTGGGGTTAACCACATTTATATTTTTGCAACGTTGGCCGCTTGCGGCCCCCGGGCGCCTTCGACAATATCGAATTCAACCTTTTGACCCTCATTTAAGGTCTTAAAGCCTTCCTCCTGAATCGCCGAAAAGTGGACGAATACGTCTCCACCATCCTCCCTTTCTATAAACCCGTAACCCTTTTCTTGATTAAACCATTTCACCTTACCTAACACAAAAACATACCTCCTAGAAACTTAATTCTGTGGGTCATTAACTCACTCACAGTTATGGTAACATAGGGACATAACTGTGTCAAGCATTTCCATAGTATACGTCTAATACACATTTATCTTGATTAACTCTAAAATTGTCGAAAATAATTCTGTTGAAGACTGCTTGTGCAGAAATTCTTGTGGATAATGTGGATAAGCTTGTTAGTAACTACTAAAATCAATAGTTTAGTTGTGAGTAACTCGGGTACCCCGCACAAATAATGTCGAAACAGACAATGACCCGGCACGGTTTTTGTAGATTTTTATACGTAGCTACCGGTAGCGGCGGTAAGACCGAACACTTGATCCGCCCCGGATTGCACCAGTGTTTCGGCAACAGCTGACATGGTAGAGCCGGTTGTAAAAACATCATCGACAATAAGGATATTTTTACTAAAAAAATAAGCCTTGTCCCCAACTTTAAATGCATTCTTTAAGTTCACTTCACGCGCTGCCCTATTTAGCCCGGTCTGAGCCGGTGTTTCCAATATCTTTAGCAGTGCCTGCCCGTCCACCGGTATTTCTAAAGCAGAGCCAATTTCTTTTGCTAAAAGGGCGGACTGGTTAAATCCCCTGCGGCGAAGCTTGCCCTTGTAAAGTGGCACCGGTACGATCAGGTCAAACCTGGCCGGCATGTCTCCAAATTTTATTTCCTCAGCCATTAAGGAAGCAAGCGGCCTGGCCAACCAGCGATTGCCACCATATTTAAGACGGTGGATCACTTGTCTTAAGGGTCCCTCATACAAGCCTATAGCGCGGGTAAAGACAAAAGGCCAGCTATGCTCCCGGCATTCGCGACACAATGGCACACCCTCAGCCGGGATTACTATCGCTTGCTCCATGATCCGTCCACACCGGGGACAATGAGGCGCTTGGCGGTACCTTTTAAATAGCGACCGACAGTTGGCGCAAATTTCTGCCCCGGCACCGCTAGCACCGCAAAAAGGACACTCCGGCCGCGGAGGAAAAAACAAGTCGAGCAGGCTATCAAATAATCCGGAAAGCACCAGGGCCCCTCCTTATTGATGAGATAATCCAATCATCGAAACAATGGCGGCGCCGGCCCGGTTTCCACCATCTTTTTTGGCCTTATCCAACGCCCGCTGCGCTGCCTTGAACAGACCGGCCACATTATCGGCATCCCGCGGATACTCCGCAATCCCGATACTGACAGTAATTCTAGCCTGCCTGCCGAACTTTTCCAGAAAGTGGTGACTCCGAATTTCCTCAATTAAACGGGCAGCAACATCCATAAGGTGCCTGCTATGGGCATTGGGCAGCAAGATGGCAAACTCATCTCCCCCGTAACGACCGGCAAGTTCATCTCCACGGGTATTACCTTCTATGAGTCCGGCCAGTTCAGCCAGTAACCAATCGCCGCATAGGCGTCCATAACCGTCATTAAAATTTTTAAAATGATCCACATCGATGATCATTAAACCAATTACAGCCTCTTTTCCCCCCACCTTTTCACATATCTCAACGGTAGCTTGATAAAAAGCGCTAAAAGTTAACAGGCCGGTTAGATAATCCCGGGAAGCTGCATATTCCATACTGCCGTACAGAACCGATTTTTCCACGACAATCACTGCCTGTCCACCAAGGATAACCATAATATGCAGGTTTTTCTCATCAAAAGACATGGGAGTCTTTTCTCCGAGAACAATGGTCCCGTACGCTTCCTTGCCGGAGCAAAGCGGAATGATTAGCAACGAGCGCATGACTTGGCACAGGCCGGCTTCATCACGGGTACGGGGGTCATTTCTGGAGTCGAAAACAATCTCCGGCTTCCGGTTGTTTAAGGACCGGCCGATAATTCCTTCACCCTTATAGACAGCGGTATTTTGTAACTGACCGGCATAAGTCCCGGAAACAGCAACCGGCACAAAGGCGTGTCCCTCTCCGGAGCGAAGATAGGCCACCCCGGAATGATAAGGAAACACTTTTCCAGCACTTTTTAAAATAAAATCAAGCGTCTCTCCCGGTTTGGGCTCATGCTTCAGAAAATTGGCCACCTCATACAAAGCAGTTAACTCACGGTTAGCGATATTAAGTTGAAGCCGGGTATAAATGTGCATTATAAACTGAAGCACCAGTACAAAAGAAAATAATAATAATATACCGGGTAAACCCGTATAACCAAAAATCATTGCCGCCAATAACCCCAGGGGAACAGTAAACAGGTAGGTGAGCCCGTCCCACTTTAAAGCATCCAGCCAAACCGTGGGTGGGGAAAAATGCTGCTTGGGCAGCAAATAAATATAAACTAACAGGTGATTGATCACGATATAGGGTATAGTAAAAGCAACCAGGGGCAAAATGTTGCTCACACCCACCAGACCGGGCACACCCCCGCATAGTTTAAAAAAGTATCCCGCCACAACCACTGCTAACACGTATTGACAGGCATTAAATAAAGTGGTGCGCACCGAAACACCCCGGTTGGCAA
>JAQVOX010000166.1 GCA_028702435.1 Desulfotomaculaceae bacterium
GGGGGGAGCCTCAACCTGTTCGATGAGGATGTTTTGATTAAGTACGGTTCGATTGGTAAACCGACCTTTAATATGGAAGCTCGGGTAGTTGATGAAAATGGAAATGATGTTCCCTGCGGGCAAGTCGGGGAATTAATTCTAAAAGGTTCTAGGATCATGAAGGAATATTTTTCGAACCCGGAAATGACGGCGAATACTATTAAGAACGGCTGGCTATTTACCGGGGATCTGGTAAGAAAAGATGAAGAGGGATATTTTTATATCGTTGACCGGAAAAAAGACTTGATTATCAGGGGCGGTGAAAATATCTTTCCTGTGGAAATCGAAGCAGTGCTGTCTAGTCATCCCAAAATTCAGGACGTGGCCATTATTGGCTATCCCCACGAGCGGCTGGTAGAAATAACGATGGCTGTGGTGACACTAAAAGACGGGGAGATCATGACTGAAAGGGAAGTTATTGATTATTGTAACGAAGCCGGCCTGGCCAAGTTCAAGTGGCCGGAAAAAGTTGTCTTTGACCAGGTAATACGCAATTCAACTGGAAAAATTGATAAGCTAAAACTCCGTGAGAAGTATATCGGGAAAAAAGAAGTTACTACAATATTCATGTCAAAGAAATAGGGAATAGTACAGATTACAATCAGTCACTTTAAAAAGCTATTAACGCTTAAAAGTATGGTAGCGGCAGATTATTCTAGGCCAACACGTTTATAAGAGCACAAAATTGTGGTGGACAATTATGGTGGACTATAATAAAACCGGTCCGGGAAGAACCTGGTCCGTTTTTTTTTAACTACTTTAGACCATACCAGTTTTAAATATTACTTTAAAGCACAAAATAATTATTTAATTATTTTATTAGTATTAGTATTATAATAAGAATATTAAATTAAGCCTATAAAGGTATTGCATAACCATTTATCGAAATATAATTAACATGTGAAAAAAATGGGGGGAGTGAATGGGTTATATCAGAATGCTTTTTAGTGATATTTTGATTTATCGAGAAAGGAGACTGTGAAGAATTGAATAACAAAGCCGTAATTATTTCAGCCGGCGCAATCGTTGGGATTTTAGCCGTAGTATTGGTCAAGTTGGGCAACCCCCCCAACATGGGCGTTTGTATCGCTTGTTTCTTGCGAGACATCGCCGGCGCTATTGGATTGCACCGTGCAAATACTGTTCAGTATTTGCGGCCGGAAATTCTAGGCCTGGTCATTGGCGCCTTCGCTACTGCCGTTGTTACCAAGGAGTTCCGTGTATGGGGCTGGTTCGAGTGCCTTCACCAGGTTTGTACTAGGATTCTTTGTGATGCTGGGCCTTTTGGTATTTCTGGGGTGCCCGCTGAGAATGCTGCTGCGGCTTTCAGTCGGTGATCTCAATGCTGCTGTCGGCCTGCTTGGCCTGGTGGCAGGGGTGGCGCTGGGTGCAGTTTTTCTACAAAAAGGGTTCACCCTTGGCCAGGCGGTTGTTCAGAATAAGACCAACGGCTATGTATTCCCTGTGATTGCTTTGGCCTTATTAATCTTGTTATTAACAGCGCCCGCTTTTATCTTATTCAGCGCGCAGGGGCCCGGCTCAATGCACGCGCCGCTAGCTATTTCACTGGGTGCGGGTATTATTGTCGGTGTGTTGTCACAACGCTCCAGGCTGTGTTTCGTTGGCGGAATCAGGGATTTTATCTTGTTCAGGGATCTTCACCTGCTCTACGGTTTTATAGCGATCTTAGTTGTTGCCTTAGCCGGCAATCTACTTATGGGAAGCTTTAAGTGGGGTTTTGCGGGACAGCCGATTGCTCATACCGACGGTTTGTGGAACTTTCTCGGCATGGCCTTGGGCGGGTTTGGCTCCGTCCTTTTAGGCGGCTGCCCGCTGCGCCAGCTAATCGGGGCGTCAGAGGGCAATACTGATTCTGCTGTAACTGTTGTCGGATTGTTGGCGGGCGCTGCTTTTGCCCATAATTTTGGCCTGGCGGCCAGCCCTAGTGGAGTTCCGGTAGGTGGGCAATATGCAGTGATTATTGGTTTTGCTGTAGTGATGGTTATCGCTTTCTTCAACATTTATTTTAACCTTAAAACACAAATTTCTGAGCGGGAGGCGCTGGCTAATGTCGGAAATAAAGGATGCGAGGGGCCTGGCTTGTCCTGAGCCGGTTTTACTGGTAAAGAAGGAAATAGATCAACTGGGCAGTGGAGTAATTAAAGTTTTGGTGAACGGAGCTGCTGCAAGGGATAATATATCGAGAATGGCCAAAGCTCATAAATGGTCGGTAGATGTGTTTGAGGACGGAGAAGAATGGTTGTTGACCCTAACTAAATAAACAATAGAACCCATATCGCTACCGCATCAAGAAACCCCTGACGGCTTGTCAGGGGTTTCTTGATGCGGCGCTAAAGACCTTATGCCAGGAGCAGGAAAATTAGTGCTTTATATTGAATCCTACTACCAGGAAGATAATGTTTTTTGGTATTTGTCCTGGATGGGAATAATAGATCGAAAGGACACACTCAATAATTTTTTATAGTAGTGAACCGGAGGCAAGTGTTATGTCTAACCGCCAGTTAACCGGAGTAATTATAGTAGGCGGCGGGGCTGCGGGGATCATGGCGGCTCTGGCGGCCAGGTATCAAGGGGCCGGGGTCACCATTCTAGAGAAGAACCCGCGAATCGGTAAAAAACTCCTGGCTACGGGTAACGGCCGGTGTAACCTGACCAATATAGACCTGAATATCGACAATTATCACGGCATGAGTCCGGAGTTTGCCCGCAGTGCGCTGAGCCGGTTTGACGTACAGAAAACCATCGATTTTTTTGAACACCTTGGGATAGCTCACAAAGTTGAAGATGGCGGTAAAGTGTTTCCCTGTTCTAACCAGGCTTCCAGCGTACTGGATGTGTTAAGGTATGGGTTGGAGGAAGCCGGTGTCCATGTGGTCTGCGATGCGGAAGTGAAAGACATCAAGAAAAAGGGGCGCGAATTTACAATCTACCTTTCCGATGGCAGGGAGTACCAAGCAGCCCGGGTAATCATCGCTACCGGTGGAAAGGCGGCCCCGCAGCTGGGCTCTAACGGCAGCGGGCTGGTGCTGGCAAAAAGCTTTGGGCACAGGATTATTGAGCCTTTCCCGGCACTAGTGCAGTTAAAACTGGGCGCGAAGTTTCTCAAGCAGATAAAGGGTATCAAATTTGAGGGCAAGGTGGAGATCATTGCCCGCGGTAAATCTGTTGCCCGGGCACAGGGGGAAATC
>JAQVOX010000167.1 GCA_028702435.1 Desulfotomaculaceae bacterium
TGTTTGTTGCTCGGACAGGTCGATGGCCGCAGCAATATCTGCTACCAGGTTTTGCACGCGCTCCGCGTGGCCCTGTGCAGTGAAGTCCCTTGCCTCCATCACCCTGCTGAGGGCCTGTACGATGGCTTTGCGGGTGCTTTGCTTGTGGTACATCTTTTCCAGGTACATGTTATCATCGGCTTCCTTGAAGAGGTCATCCATATTTATGGATGCCTCTTCGCAAACAGCAAACCCGACGGATAGGCTCAAGGGAAGGGGAAGTCCCTCCTTAGCCAAGTTATACCTCGCAATCTTATCCCGGATCCTTTGAACGCCGTTTTTAACGGTAAGTCTATCGCTATTGGGGAGAATTACGGCAAATTCGTCGCCCCCGATCCGGGCCACCACATCGCCTGCGCGGAAAGATACCTTGATGGCATTGGCAGCAACCTTAAGCAGGTTATCACCAAATTCGTGCCCCAGGGTATCATTGACAAATTTAAGCCCGTTAACGTCACATACGATTATGCCTACCGGAGCGTGACGCCCTCCCTCGAGGCGAAGTACCTCCTGATCAAAGTAGGCACGGTTATAGAGCCCGGTGAGGGAATCGTGAAGGCCGAGATATTTCAGTTGTCTCTGTAGCAACCTTTGTTCGGTGATGTCGCGAATGGATTCGATCGCTCCAACTAGATTACCATCCCGGTCATAGAGCGGAGCGGCTATACCCCACAGGAAGGCTCCTTTCCCTCCATATGCGGCGGGAGCATATCTCTCGATGGTTAGCAAATCACCCATTCTTCCAACATGCTCATGTATCTCGGCTTCTGTTTTATCTGATAAGATTAAATCAATTAACAACGGCCTTGACTTATTGTAAAAAGCGTAAGCGTAATCACTTTTACCGACAATATCTTTCCAATGTACCCCCGTCATTTCTCGGATGGCCCGGTTCCAGACAGTTACCTTCCGATCAATGTCAATGGCAAAAATAGGGTCAGGAAGAAAATTTATTATGTCAAAAAGCTGCCGGATGGTGGTGCGCGTTGTTTCCTCCACCCTCTTGCGCTCGTCAATTTCCTGTAGAAGGCGCTCTTTGGCCGCTTTTAGTTCGACGGTACGCTCTTCTATCAATTGCTCAAGGTGGTCGCGGTATTCCCTAAATTCATCCGCCTTCTGCTTGTGCCTGGTTTCCAATGCTTCGCAATCTGCAATCTTTTGGCGCATTTCAACCAGCTCATTTATTAGCTGCTCTTTTGTTTTATCTGCGTCTTTCAATTAGAAACCCCCATGCTTTCAAAACATCTGCATCCGCAAATTAAATTTGAGACAATTTTCGGTCCGGCATTCTAATTAACCTGTTTATTGCTTTTATATTTCAAAATTCGACAAAACATTAAAATTTCCTTTATCATGTTAGCTTTTTATTAATTTTCAACAAATTTCCCGTCTTGGGCATCTGTTGCTTTTGCCAAGGCAATTTGCAACACTCCTGTATCAAACAAGGCAAACTCTAGGAATTACCTAAGGTTTGCCTTGACATTCTCAATCACAGTATTTTGCACATATTAGAAAATTCGATAACTCCTTTTATAATGTTTGGTGTAGTTACCTCTATTAGTCAACCCGAATCATACCTTCAGTCTTACCGGTTGGAAGCGCTTTAGACGCAGAGCGTTGGTAACCACAAAAACAGAGCTGAAGGCCATCGCCGCCCCGGCCACTACGGGGCTTAGAAAACCCATGGCCGCCACCGGGATGCCAACTGTATTGAAAATAAGCGCCCAAAACAGGTTCTGGCGAATATTCCGAATCGTCGCCCTGCTTAAGGCAATGCTGTCCGGGACACTGCGCAGGTCACCCCTGACCAGGATAATGTCCGCCGCCTCAATGGCAACGTCAGTGCCGCTGCCAATGGCAAATCCCACATCGGCAGCCGCCAGGGCCGGGGCATCGTTGACCCCATCGCCCACCATCCCCACAACCAGTCCTCTTTCTCTTAGCTCGCGCACCTTGTTGGCCTTGTCCTCGGGCAGGACCTGCGCCAGGACATAGTCCTCCCGGATCCCCGCCTGGGCTGCGATCGCCTGTGCGGTCCGGCTGTTGTCACCGGTGAGCATCCACACCTCGATGCCTATGCCGTTCAATGCGGCTACCGCCTCCCGCGAAGTCTCCTTGATCGTGTCCGCCACAGCCACTGCCGCCGCCGCCGTTCCGTCCAGCGACATAATCATCACCGTCTTGCCCTGACCCTCCAGCCGGTCCACCTGCACTTGCAAATCTTCCGCCAGGGTCACGTTCATTTCACGCATCAGGCGGCTTGTACCCAACAGCACTTGCCGGCCGGCCACTTCAGCCCGGACACCCCGCCCGGGAATGGCTTCAAAAGACGAAGCTTTGAGATCGAATCCACCACTTCCCTCCGCTTGCCGAAAAATTGCCTGGGCCAGTGGGTGCTCGGAGTTTTTTTCTGCCGCCCCCGCCATTTTCAAAAGAAAGTCCTCCCGGCCGTCGAATTCCGGCGTCGCGACCAGGTCTGTCATCTCCGGCGCGCCATAGGTAATTGTGCCGGTTTTATCAAGTACCAGGGCATTGATCCGGTGAGCCCGCTCGAGATGCTCCCCGCCCTTGATTAGTATCCCGTAATCAGCCCCCTTGCCTGTGCCGACCATAATTGAAGTTGGCGTGGCCAGGCCCAGGGCACAGGGGCAGGCAATCACCAGTACCGCTGTAAAGTTCAAAATTGCCCTGGTGATATTGCCGGCATCAAAGAAAAAATACCATCCTAGAAAAGTAAGCACGGCAATGCCGATGACGACCGGTACAAAATAGCCCGAGATAACGTCCGCCATACGCTGGATCGGAGCTTTAGAACCCTGGGCCTCCTCCATCACCCTGATAATTTGGGCCAGGGCGGTGTCGCTGCCCACCCGGGTGGCTTCAAAAGTAAAGGTTCCCAACTTATTAATGGTGGCGCCCGTCACCGTATCCCCTTCCCTTTTTTCTATGGGCAAACTTTCGCCGGTCAGCATCGATTCATCCACGGCGGAACCACCTTCACGCACAATGCCGTCCACCGGAATTTTTTCACCTGGCCGGACGACCACTCTGTCACCTACCACCACTTCCTCCAACGGGAGGTTCAGCTCCTGGCCGTCCCGGATTACCCTCGCGTTCTTCGACTGCAGGCCGGCCAGCTTTTTTAAAGCCTCCGAAGTTTTTCCCTTCGCCCTTGCCTCCAACATTTTACC
>JAQVOX010000003.1 GCA_028702435.1 Desulfotomaculaceae bacterium
TAAAATATATCAAAAGTTTGATATTTGGCTCTTAGTTGTTGCTTGGAATTACTACTCGCTTTAGCTTTCACTTCAACGAGAGTCATGTGTTTGTTTCCATCCATCCACTGTTTAGTTTTCAAAGACCATTTTTCTTGCTTGCCGTAATGCTTTTAAATTTTAACACTTCAATTTATTCAAGTCAAGAACAATTTCATTATTTTTTGCTGTGTTTTTAATGTGAGACATTTTTTACAGCAACAGTTGTAAGTTTATCACTTTACCCGATCATAAGTCAATAGTAATTAATGGTACATTTTATAATTGGTATATAGTAATAACTGCAAGAGACTTTAAATTTTCATATCTATACCTAGACTAAAAAGGTATAAGTACTTTTCTTTTACACGACGCTTGAATATATTCTCTACGGCGATGGTATACAGATTTAACTGACCACCGTAAAGTAAGGCTAACTCTTCCTGTTGGTCTTTAAAAATCCGGTCAGTCTTATAATCCAATAGTAAGAGGCCATCACCTTCATCAACCAAGCAATCAATAACTCCCTGTACCAGCACTACCTCGTCAGATTTAGCAGACGCTCCAGGATAAACTCTTCCAACGGGTAGCGCCAGAGTAAAAGGAAGTTCTCTCCACACCTCCCGGCCTGCCACCACCCGCTTGCCAAGATGTGAATTAAAAAAAGATGCTATTTGCTCTATCGGAACCGACCGGGCCTGCTCACTGGTCAATAGTTCCCGTTCTACCATCTCTTCAACCTGTTCTTTGATCGCCACGGCATCTGTAACATTTTTCAAATTAAGAACCTGCATCACTAGGTGCATGGCTGATCCTTGTTCAGCCGCGGTCAAACCAAGTTCCCCTTGCAAAAATTTAGGTCTGACGCCGGTAGCTGGGCGGAGTTCCCGGCTATATTCCCTATCCTCTACAGCATGTAGTTCAAACCGGCGCACCAAGTGTGTCACGGAAGACTTAGCCGCCGAGCCGCTTAGACCCGTATCCGGATAACGCCATGCCAACCGGCTTTTTATGGTATCAGCAAGCTGGCCGGGTGGCTCTAACGGTTCCATTTTCCGCACCAGGTTAAAAAAATTATACTCTTTTTGCTTTGCCGATTCCGTAACAATTCGCCCATCATTAATAGATACTTTCCAGCACGAGGGGTCATCCGTCATCAATGTCAGCGGGCTGTCACCGTAAAGAGCCAGTTGTCTAATTTTTAAACCATCCTTATGACGTGCCAACGCCGGTAGCAGCCAGTCCAGGTAAGTTTTCGCCCCGGCTAACTCGCCGTCCGGTAAAACCTCCTCATCTGTCATTATTTGACTGCACCACCGTTGAGCACACGCTGGAAGGTTGCGAGCGGAGCCAACCAAAATCAACTTCTCCCGCGCCCGCGTCATGGCCACATATAAGATTCGCATTTCCTCAGACAAAGCCTCAATTTTCAACTCATGCTGTAGAGCCAGTTTTGCTATAGTGGGATAGGTTATTCTATTTTCCGCGTCAATAAACTGCGGTCCTATGCCCAGATCCTTGTGCAACAGCATAGGAGAATTTAGGTCTTTAAAGTTAAATTTTTTACCTAGCCCGGCTACAATAACCACTGGAAATTCCAAACCCTTACTCTTGTGAATGCTCATAATCCGCACCACATTTTCTTTTTCGCTCAGGGTCCGGGCCGCTCCCAGGTCATGGCCTTTTTCCTGAATACGCTCGATAAATCGCAAGAAAAGAAACAGGCCCCTAAAGGTCGTTACTTCGTATTGCATTGCCCGGTGCTGCAGCACCCGCAAGTTAGCCTGACGCTGCTCACCACCGGGCAGTCCCCCCACAAAATCATAATATCCAGTCTCCCGGTAGAGCATCCAGATCAGGTCAGCCAGAGTGCCTTGTCTGGCAGCTGTACGCCACCTTTCCAGCTTTTCCAAAAAAGCGGTCAGGCAATCCGAAAGTACCCCCTGACGCAACGCTGCCGCAGCCACTACAGCGTCATAAAAATCTCCTCGTTGCAAGCAGAGCCTGATCCCGGCCAGGTCACCGGCATTGAGTCCAACAACGGGAGATCTCAAAACTCCCGCCAGGGGTACATCCTGGCGCGGGTTATCAATCACTTTTAGAAGCGAAAGTATAGTTTCTACTTCAGTCGCTTCAAAATAGCCGGTGGCCAGTTCGGCATAGGCAGGTACACCGGCCTGCTGAAATTCTTCAATAAAACTATTGGCGTAGCCGGTGGTAGCACGCATGAGTACCACTATGTCACGGTAAGTTGCCGGCCGGTAAATATTTTGGTCATTATCATAGATCATTTTCACCCGGCGGTTGGCCTTAGAGCCGTTAACTATTTCCTTAATCAGACCGGCAATTAAGCGGGCTTCCGTTTGAACAGCATCGAGTTCTTCGAGCTGAGCATGTTCATCTTCATCACGGTCTTTACCCAGTTCCTGCTCAAAATCAGTTCCGTCAAGTATATCAGAAAAGCCGGTACGTTCAATTAAATGAAATTCTACGGGTTCGTCTTCATCCGGCCGCTCCCCAGGTACTGCGGGGTAGCTGGCTCCATAAACCAGCTCGGCTCTTCGGTCATAAGACAGCTTTCCAATCTCAGGTGTCATTAACTGTCTAAAAACAAAGTTCACGGCATTAACTACACCCCGGCGACTGCGAAAGTTTTTGGCTAAATCAAGCCTGCGGTCCGGGCCTCCTGCCGCCGTCGGATAGTTTGTATATTTATCCAGGAAAAGACCTGGCTCAGCCAGCCGGAAGCGATAGATACTCTGTTTGACATCCCCGACCATAAACAAGTTCGGACTGGCTTCCCCCTGCCGGGATACCATCCGTAAGATCTCCTCCTGCACAGCATTTATGTCCTGGTATTCATCGACCATCACTTCCACGATTTGCCTACGCAGTTCCAGCGCTACGACCGAGGGAGCCGGCCCCTCCGGACCGTTTTCAGTAAGGATTTGCAGGCAGTAGTGTTCCAGGTCATTGAAATCAACTAGCCCGCGGGTTGTTTTCGCTTTCCGGTAAGCCTCATCAAAATCCTGAACCAGACCGGCCAGTTCTTTTATCAATGGAGCAACTATACGTAAGTCATCGCATAATTCCTCCGGTGAACGAGAAAAATAACTATTTCTTAGATTCATGATCCGTTTTTTTACATTATCACGTAAAGCCATAACTTGAACTTTTAAATTTTCATTAACATCAGCCTTTTTAATTCCTTTCAGCCTGCCAAACGAAGCATTATTAAAACCTGTATAGAGCTCGGCCCAATTCATGTTTATATTACATTCCTGATATAGGTTACATACAAGCTCACGATCAGCCTCAAGAGTGTCTAGGTAAGCATGCGGGGCGCCCGGCCGGCCTACCAATTGAATAGCCAAGTCCAATGTAGCCATAATCCCGGTCAGTTCTAGATTTAGCGCATTCTTTAAGGATGCGCTCCAGGTGAGCTGGTCAAAGGCAGTACCTATCGGGATATCAAAGTTTGCAGACAGCTTCTTCAACCATTCCACCGGCCGGGGAGTGCTGCGGGCAAACCGGTATACAGCTAGAATAAGCTCTTGCAAGACGGTATCTCCCCTATTCCCTCCGTAACAATCGACCAAAGCATTAAATTGGAGGTTGTCCCCGGCAGCATAACGTTGTTCAAACAGCTCTTCCAAAGCATCAACCTGGAGTAGGGTCACCTCTGTTTCATTTGCCACTCGAAAACCCGGGTCCAGGTCGATCCGGTGAAAATGCCGGCGTAAAATATCCAGACAAAAGGAGTGTATGGTGCTGATCCAGGCGTGATTTAGCAAAGACATTTGCCGGCGCAGATGTTTTGAACCCGGGTTCTCGGCAAGCTTATCTGCCAGAGCGCGGCCGATGCGCTCCCTCATTTCAGATGCCGCGGCGCCGGTAAAAGTCAATACCAGCAAGCGATCCACATCAGTTGGATCCGTAGAGTCAGTAATCCGGCGAATAATCCGTTCCACCAGCACTGCCGTTTTGCCCGCACCGGCTGCTGCAGACACCAGCAAGTTACCACCGCGGCTACTCATAGCTGCAAGTTGCTCCGGTGTCCACTCTCTTTTCCCACCTTGTTCTTCATGATTTTTTACATTGCCGTCATTACTCACCTTACTCTTCACCTCCTGATAATTCGGACAATTTATCCCAAATGATGTCTTTTTTCAAAGGAGAAATCCGGCGGTAGGTGTTTCCCTCCACCAGTATGTCAAATTTACAGACCGGATGAAAAAGGCAGTATTGACAAGAACGGAAATTCCCCTGCCGGAAGGGTGCTATATCTACCTTACCGCTAATAATTTCATTCCCGGCGGATATTAATTGCTTGCGCAGGTGCGCGCGCAGCAATTCAAACTCTTCTCCGGTAAGAACAGCGGAGTTGGCGGTAAAACTACCGTCTTTCTTTAATTGTACCGGAATTAAATCTGATTTGGTTGTCAGCGTGCTATCCATCATCCTAACGACAGCCGGGTCGGCCAACACCAATCCTTTCATTTTCATTTCCTTGAGAATCCTTTTTTCCATTTCCTCCCTTGAAGGAATCTTACCGGTAATTTTGATCATCGGATCGTCAATACTAAAATACAGGATCGCACCGGGCAGGCCTGGCCTGCCAACCAATTTTTGCGCCTGCTGTATGGCCACTTCCAGGTAGGTCAAAAGTTGTAGTTTCAAGCCATGAAAAATATCTGAAAGGTTTATGGTCACACGGCCAGATTTATAGTCGATCACCCGCAGGTAGACTCCGGCCTCGGCAGAGGAAGCGTCAATACGGTCAATCCTGCCGGTTAGGATCAGCTGGCTGCCGTCGGCTAGAATAAAGCTGATAGCGGGAAGTTCACCCTCGGGTCCGAAGGATAGTTCTAACCCAACCGGGCTAAATTTTCCCCGCCGGGAGTACTCTGACAGTACCAGGGTCGCCCGCTGGACAATACGTTTAATTTTACCGGTAAGATAGCGCTGCCGCGCAGAATCGAGCAGAATTTCGCTCTGAAGTCCGGGGGCAAGGAAATCCACCACTTCCCCGGCCAGGGAGCGGCACTCTTGCCGACTTATCTTGCCCCAATCAAGCCCACACTCTTGAATACGGTCTCCAAACAGCTTTAGCGCCGCGTGAAAGAACCGGCCCCAGTCAGAAGAATCAAGCCTGAAAATAGCCCGGTCTTGCAATCGCAGACCATGAGAGAGAAAGTGGGCAAAGGGACAGGCGCGGAATTTTTCCACACCGGAAACACTAGTTTTCAGTGGCCGCCCGTACAGGAGTTTCCCGGTATCGAAGTCCAGATTGCCTTCCCGGTTGCTATGAAACAGTCCGGAGAGAGAAAGGGCGCATTCCTCCCGCCACTCACTACGAACAAACCAGGAGTAAACGTCCCGCCAAAGGGGGTCCATGGAATGGCCGGCTTTTGCTTCTCTCAGCTGGGTAACTAGATAGGACAGGCAGCGTCCCGGGTTAGTAACATATTCTAAATGTTCGGTAATAGCAGCGCCTGGCTCTACCGCCCAAAATTTTTCCTCAACCCAGGGTAACAGCTCCTTTACCCGCGCTACCACTGGGGAGGGCATAATAGTTTCACCTTCCTCGTCTGCCAGAGGATAACTGAGGATTAATCGCTCTGTCGAGCGAGTCAGAGCGGTATAAACAAGATATTGCTCTTCAAAAACTTTACTGCGGACACCGGGTGAGAGTTGCAGGCCTACCGCCTGCAAGCTTTCCCGCTCGGAATCGGAAAGAATCCCCCGCTCGGTAAACCGGGCCGGCAGTACACTTTCACAAACTCCTAAAATAAAAGAGGCGCGAGCCTCCGGGCTACGGGAGCGATCCAGGGAACCTGCTACAACTTGGTCAAGTCCGGGTGGAATTAAGCCCAAGCGCATACTTTCCAGCCCGGACTCCAGGATTGCAGTGTAATCCTCCAAATTTAAATTCTCATCACCCAGCGATTCCACGATCTGATCAAACAATTCGATAAGCATGCTCCATATCTGACTTTGCTCCCGGGCAATTTCCAAAAGCCCTTCAACCTCTGCTTGCCGGCTCCAGCTATCTAGAGTTTTTGGAACATTTAGTTCAATTAACAGGCTAAATAAGGTAGCTGTAATTTCCCGCACATTGCCTGCTTGCCTGACCGCCTGGTGAAAGCCGGCCAACGCGGCAGACGCCTGCCTACGGATCCGGTTTATATCATCCAATTCCTGGGCTTCAGCCGGGGAAACCTCCGGATTTCCCTCCAGCAAAAAGCGCCGCCTGAACTCCCATGGTTTGGAGTCAATCCAGCGATTGCCCCTGATGCCGTGTGCCAGCACGTAGTTTTCCAACATGTCAACTTCTTCCCTGGCCAGCGGCACGAGGTCAGTTTTAAGAAAGCGGAATACCGGATCGTAAGCCCAGTCTTGCACCACTACCTCAAGCGCCGAACGAACCAGTTCAACTAGTGGGTGGCTCATCACCGTCCGCTTGTGGTCGATAAAAACAGGTATGCCATGGTCGGCAAAAACTGCGGCTATAAGCTGGGCATAAGGATCTAAATCCCTGGTAAGGATAATAATATCCCGGTATTGGTAACCATGATCGCGGCACAGGCGTGTGATCTCCCGGGCTACTCCCTCTACTTCGGCACGGCGGCCAGCCGCGGCAGCAAGAATAACTCCATCTCCGCAGTTCCTACTAAGAGGCGCCGGGTGGCAGAAATAATTCTTCTCCAGGCTAGCTATGGCCATACTACGGAATCGAACCGGTTCAGCTAGCACCAGGGGACGTACAACCGGGACTCGCTCGCGCACTGCTATCTCGCACAGGGCATCATAAGTTTTCCTTGCAGGGTAAAAGAGATCGGTTTCGTCCAGACTTGCAGTTAATGCAGCAAAGTCGGAGCATATTGTTATATTGACCCGGCGGGCAGTTCGCAAGAGGGCCGCCAATACTTGGAACTCCTGGGGTGTAAACCCGGTAAACCCGTCCACCCATACCTCCGCCCCATGGACTGATGTCGATTTCTCCAGACGATTGGCTAATAGATTCAAATAGTCATCAGGGTCAATATAACGACCCACTAAAAAGTTCTCCAAATCACTATATAAAAGTTGGAGATCTGAAAGCTTATCAGCAAGCAGTCCGTGCTCCCCTGTATCCCTCAGGGATCCAACTCCCTTGGCTAGATCCTCCGGAAGAATACAGTAGGTTTTCATCTCACCCAGAATATGGCCCAGCGTTTCAGTAAAACCGGACTGCCTGGCAGACCGGCCAAAGAACTTTAAATCTTCCCGCCTTTGTTCCAAAAGACGGCGCAGTACCATCCGCTTGCCCATTTCACCTATATGCGCCCTGGCAGCCCCACCTACCTCCTGTAGCACTCGAAAAGCCAGACGACGGAAGCTTAGTACCTGAGCACGAATAAAACCATGCAAACCGCTAAAGGAGGCAAGAGCATACTCCGTCTGAAAAGAAGCCTGTTCCGGTACTAATATAAGTAGCGGGGAACCGGACGGTTCGTTAAGAAGTTTCCGACGCACTTCATTAAGGCCAGTATGGGTCTTACCTGTACCTGCCCGGCCAACAATAAATCGCAAGGCCAAGGAATTTCACCACCGTATTTATTTCTAAATTTATATACCCTTCACAAAAAAATAACTCCTCATAATTATAGAGGAATCATATAATAAAAGGATATCTTAATTTTAGAATTATATCTGCCCGCATCGTTTATTCTTTTGACAATTTACCTGACGCCCGCGCAATAAAGCTATCCACTCGAATAATATAACGCTCGTGTGTTCCCGTACCAATAAGGTCCACGTCATCCCGAGCCTCTACCTTAAACAAAAGACGTTTGCCGTCAATATCTATGAGTTGTGCTGTCGCGGTAACATTCATACCTACGGGGGTAGCAGCTAGGTGCTTTACGTTTATCTCAGTCCCCACGGTGGTAAAACCTGCTTCCAATAGCTGGTCTACTGCTGATATCGCTGCACCCTCCATCAGAGCAACTAAAGCTGGTGTTGCAAACACACTCACCGAACCGCTCCCACAGGCAATGGCAGTGTTTTTATTATTTACCGCCACCGATAATTTTTCCTCAATTCCTATCTTTAGTTCTTTGGCCATTAAAACCTCCCGTAAATAAAAAATAATTTAAAATCAATAACATTTTTTAAGGATAAATGAATAAAATGCAATATAATTATATCATTTTTAATCATAATTATCATATCTAATCATAAGATAAACTGTATATTGAATCACCTCTATACCAACATCTTATTCCAAAACATACATATTGACCTATTCGAAATTTTCTGATAACATTCACAATATACAAAATATATACACATCGGAGGGAACGTTATGGAAATCTCATATGAGAAGCCTATTGAACCTATTGCTATGGAACAGGAACCAGCTGATATCTACCTTGTACCCATTCTATTTTATTAAGCACCCGCAAATCAGCGGGTGCTTATTTCTCAAGGTGATAAATCTGCTCAACTTGCATTTATTTAAATGAAAGTAACAAATATAATTTTTTTTTATATAAACGCACTAATATGCTATAGTTTGGGTTCATGTATAAATATGCTGCCATGGTTAGATCTTTTATAATAGCTTAACCGTTCCGCCCTACTAGTAATATTACCTATATAAGGTTTTTCACCTTCCCTAACGTCAATGATGGCCATGGATATGAAAGGATACCGGTTAGGCAAATCAATCTTGTTTCTTTTTATTCTAGGCTCTAATTGCTTGCAGGTGGGTCTAATTAAATTGTCAAAATGCCTGATGAAAAGCTTGCATAAACTATCAGCACGCTTTTTTTGTGTAATAATGATAAACACATCACCCATAATATGAGCGATAAAATCTTTCTCCCCGCCATATTTATCTACTACATTACTTAAAACCTTGGAGGTAAATATAATGATATGGTTTGCACTGGCACAATCGTATTTTTTTTTACATAATCTAACATGAATTATGGAGAACTTTTGCATTTTTTCAGTACGCATGTTTAACTCTTGCTGTAAGAGAATTTTACCGGGCAATTCGGTGAGAGGATTAATATCCTTGTCTAACTCCAAACCAATACGGGGCATGGTATATGGTAATGTCTGTCTTTTCGTTAACAAATTAATACCACATTTGATCAGATCAATAACTTTGAGATAAATGGTATTCACATCAAAATCTCCCTTGAAAAAACTTTTGCTTGGCTAATCAAACTTGTTAACAAAAATTCCTGCTTCATGTTATTGGTGTTAAGTCATTTTTGCTCCTAAGTCACCGTCATTTGCCGGCATATTTTCTTCACAGCGAGCACAGCGGTTGAAGCAAAGATGGACCAGGAGAGCAACACTGCAGGGCCACCCATCAGCCTTGTGTCCAGGGACGAGACACCTATAAATAAAATCAAGCTGATCTGCAACCGGCAGGAAATCAGGTCAAGGATAGCGAATAAAAATAGGTGCTTAATAAGACCCAAACGTTGGAGGTGAACAGAATGGACATTTTATCCGCTATCGGAAATACACCACTTGTTGAATTAAAAAATCTGAACATGAACCCGAGGGTGAAGATTTACGGAAAACTGGAAGGCAGCAACCCCGGTGGCTCCGTCAAGGACCGCCCGGCTTATTACATGATAAAAAAAGCTGAGGAATCGGGCGAGCTAACCAGGGGAAAGATAATCCTCGAGCCCACATCGGGTAATACTGGCATTGCCATAGCTATGATTAGTGTGGCAAAGGGCTACCGGGTCAAACTTGTGATGCCGGGGTGTGTCAGTATGGAGAGAAGCAAAATTTTAGAGGCCTATGGCGCGGAAGTTGTTCTAACCCCGGCGTGGGAAGGAACAGATGGATCCATTCGGATGGCCCATCAAATTATCAATGACGAGCCGGATTTGTACTACATGCCCAATCAGTTCATTAACGAAACTAATTCTCTTGCCCACTACGAAACTACCGGTCCGGAAATATTCGCCCAGACCAACGGAGAATTGGACGTGTTCATCGCCGGAATGGGGACCACAGGTACGTTGATGGGGACAGGCTATTACCTGAAGAAGAAAAAGCCTGGGGTCCGGGTCATTGGTGTCGAACCGGTTAAGGGGCATACCATTCAAGGTCTGAAAAACATGGAAGAAGCTATTGTCCCGAAGCTTTACCGGCCCGAGCTACTGGATGAAAAGATTACCATTGAAGATAATGAAGCATTTGAAACAGCCAGGATGCTAGCCACAAAAGAAGGCATTTTTGCAGGCATGTCCAGCGGCGCAGCCGTGGCCGGAGCCCTTAAGGTTGCTAACAGTATGGAATCGGGTGTCATCGTGACCATCCTGCCGGACCGAGGTGATCGGTACTTAAGCACCAACCTGTTTATGTCCATATGCGCTAAATGTTCTCCCTAAATATAACGTAATAATATCGTATTCCTTAACCCTACCTTGTTAAAAGTAGATCTGATAACAGCATAGCTGCCACCTGCTGCACTTGCCTTCTCAATAAGCTAAAGTTAGACTAATTAAATTGCTAAAAGTCCTTGTGTCAAATAATCGCTCTAAACGGTTTGTCTACAAGGACTTTTGTATCAAAGCAGATGCTCTTTTAACGTGCTGGCAAAAGCAGCCTTTCCTGCGGTATATAAAGTAGCCATGCAGTTTCATTTGTCCGACAGCCTTCATAGCTGGCAACGCCACCGGTAAACCCACCGATAATTTTGACACCTATGCTAGGTTTAGTTCATGATTTGCTTATTATATGGCAAAACAAAGGAAAAAGTGCTACCCACACCTACTTTGCTCTCCACATGAACATAGCCATGGTGGACATCTACAATGTGCTTCACAATGGACAGGCCCAGGCCGGTGCCCCCCTGTTCCCTGGAACGAGCTTTATCTACCCGGTAAAAACGTTCAAATACCCTGGGCAGACTATCCGGCGGGATGCCGATACCGTTATCCTGCACCTCAACCTTAACTTCATTCTCACCGACCGAGGAACTGATCCGGATTTCCCCACCAGTTTGGGTATAACTTACAGCGTTATCAATTAGATTGATCAGAACCTGGCTGAGCATATCCGGATCCCCCTGAACCAACGGCAAATTTTCAAGCAAATTTGTCGTTATGCTAAGGTTTTTTTCTATCGTTCGGGTTTGAACAATCGCCAGGGTGCTTTTAATCAGGTCATTCATCGCCACTGGCTGCCAGTTAGGTGCTGTCTTATGATCCTCAATTCCAGACAAATTGAGTAGCTCATCAATTAGTCTGGTCAGCCGCATCGCTTCATTGTTAATAATCTCCAAAAAACCTCTAGCCGTATCCGGTTCCTCGAGGGCTCCATCCAGTAGTGTTTCCGCAAAACCACGAATGGAAGTTAACGGGGTCCGGAGTTCATGAGATACATTAGCAACAAATTCACTGCGCATATCCTCCAAATTCTTTCTGGCTGTAAAATCCCTCATCAGCGCTACCATACCGCCGCTCTCATACCCGGTACTTTTAAGCGGCGTAATATACACACGAAATGAGCGGGGTTCATTAGTCATCAGCCATATATCTTTTTGTAACGGTTGGCCGGTCTCAAGAAATTGGTTCAATAATTTTTCAAAATCGCGGTTTCGGATCACTCTGCGAATATTTTTACCCTTGCTCACCTCCTGGGTGGTTCCAAATAGTTTTTCAACCACCGGGTTAACCAGGATTACCCGCTCCCAATTATCCGTTGCGATCACACCGTCACACATACTGGCGAGGATTGCCTGTATTTTATCTTTCTCTAGAACAACTTCGTCAATATTTTTTTTTAGCTCTCTTGCTAGATAGTTGATCGAGCGGGCTAAATCACCGATTTCGTCCTGGGCAAAGATACGGATCTCTTGATCGAGATTTCCCCTGGCCATGTCTTGGGCGCTGCAGGATATTTCCTCAATCGGATTAATTAATCGTCTATAAGTAATCCAGGCCAGTGCTGCGGCACAGAAAAATACCACAACAAATGCCTCCCACAAATCAAGTTTGTACAGTGCATAAAGCTGAGCAAACGTCATGACTCCCAGAAAAAGAAGGAAATACCCGATCAGTGGTCTCCAGCCAATCCTTAGAAAGGATTTTATATTTACTGACAATTCCAGTCCTCCTCCTTCAATAAATTAAGGTTTTCCTTAATTTTCTCGCTTATTCACATAATTTGAACGGTAATATAAACGTTCATTTTTTTCTAATAATTTATTCTTTGCAAACTGGTGTGGACCGCATTGTCATTGGGCTGGAATTAACCTCCGTATATAAGCTGGCACCCACAAATGGGCCTAGCCCTCCGACCAACGGTTAGCTCCCTATGAATGCCAGGTCAATTTCTTTAACGCTAAAGTGGTTGCTAACTTTAAAAAGGCTTATTGTCGACCTCCCGAAGGACAACTGGACGGATACCCGGGTGATTGCAGACCGACTGCGTTTTGGCCGATTTCCAGAAAACTGTCAGGTAGATTTCGCTATCTCCTTTACAATGTTTAACTCGATTCCGGTATCACCTGATGCAGAAGATCACTGAGAAAGGCAAAAAAAAATTGCTAATCCAAAGGCTACTGCCGATGCACTTAATAATGCTCACAGGCTGAAGGACAACCTTCTGGAACCCCTAAATTTAATCTTGGCTACCGGCATTGAAACCATCAGATGCCTGGAAAAACAGGCTAAACCCATTGATCAAGTAATAACTAAGGAGTTATCCCATCTTAGGCACATTAGTTTTAAAGCGGTATCCCACCCCCCGCACCGGCTCAATCATCTGCTCTCCTCCAGGGAGGTGCCCGAGCTTCTGCCTGATCAGCCGGACATGGACATCAACTATTCGTGAATCTCCGGTGTGATCAAAACCCCAAATCTGGTTAAACAACTGTTCCCTCGGAAAAACCATGCCCGGCCGGCTAGCCATAAAACGCAACAGTTCAAATTCTTTTAGTGTAAGCTCCTGATTTATACCGTTAGCATAAACATTAAGTCGCTCCTCATCAATAGTTATGCAGCCAAGCCTTAGGTGTGCCTGGCCTGACTCCTTAGCCTTTCTCTTTTCCCCGCAGCCTGCACTGCGTAGCCTAGCATTTATTCTGGCAACCAACTCACGCGGGCTGAAAGGCTTAGTTACATAATCATCGGCTCCCATTTCTAGCCCCCGTACCCGATCCAACTCCTCAGCCCTGGCACTTAGCATTACTATCGGAATGTTTTTGGTCTGCGCGCTATGGCGCAGTTTCTGACACACTTCGAGGCCGTTCATTTCAGGCAGCATCACATCAAGAACGATTAGATCCGGATCTTGGCTCTGCGCCAGTTCGAGGCCTTGGACACCATCAAGAGCGGTTATTGCCTGGTAACCTTCCCGCTCCAGGTTATAGCGGACCAGTTCAAGGATATTCTTTTCATCTTCCACCACTAATATCCTGGGCATATCTATTACCCCTCCACTACTTTAACATAATTAAAGATGCCATCCGGCCGGTGGTCCCACCCTGAGCACGATAGGAAAAAAACAAATTATTCCGGCAGGAAGTACAGATGCAGGCAATATCTATATTATTTTTCAGCAGGCCGGCGTCTACAAGAGTACGGTAGTTGGCCTGCCACAGATCCAGATGCCACTTTCCCGGATGAACCGGCACAACCAGATCTGTCCAGTAAGAAAAACTACATTTGATCTGATCAAGCACTCCCTGATCAATTTCATAACAACAGGGCCCGATCGAAGGTCCAATTCCAGATAGACAGTCTTTAGGGTCAGTTCCGAAAATTGCCGACATCTTCTGAACTGTTTTTAAGCCTATCTTTGCAACTGTACCTTTCCAGCCAGCATGAGCCAGAGCCACCACCCTGTGTACCGGGTCAAGGAGGAAAATTGGAACACAGTCAGCATAATAACTAGAAAGGGGCAAACCTGAAACGGCAGTAACCAGCGCATCAACATTGGGTAATGCATCATTAATCGCCCATGCCCCCCTCCCCTGATCACCACCGTCTACCACTGCAACCCTGTCACCATGCACCTGCCTGCCGGCAACGATTTCATCGGGATTAATACCTAGCGCCCTGCAAATCAGGATCCTATTTTTTCGTACGCTTCCTGGCTCGTCCCCAACATTAAATGCTGTATTCAACGATGAATATGCACCTACGCTAGCACCACCCCCACGGGTGGTGAAACCGTGTATCACCAGACCAGCAGCCTCAAAAAGAGGAGAAATGTAAAAATTTAAACCATTTTTTGCAACAGCTATAAAACCATTCATCTTTCAAGGTTTCCTTCATCCAAATAAGCTTCCAATTCAGTCAGGCGGCGTAAAATCTCTTCCCGCCTAGCCTGGTCCTGGTCCGGGTACGCTTCCATAAGACCGCTTAATTTAGTTAAAAGCGACAAATAAGCTGCCTTAAGTGGATCTAAGGTTGTTACAGTAAGAAGCTCAAAGGTTTGCTTCCAGGCCGGAACTGTGGCATTAAAACCTAGCTCACTGATCTTTGCCGCTAGCGCAATGGCTGATTGCGGCTCACCATGCACAATAAAAACTCTTCGCGGGGAGTTTTGAAAGTTTTCAACCCATTCGACCAGCCCAGCTTGGTCGGCGTGAGCCGAGTAACCTTCGATTGACCTGATTTCCGCCCGTACGGCTATTTCATCACCAAAGATCCGTACTGCTTTTTGCCGTTCTATAATTAGCCGCCCCAGGGTACCTTCCGGCTGATAGCCGACAAATAAAACGGTGCTTTCAGGGCGCCAGAGGTTGTACTTCAAGTGATGCCTAATACGGCCGGCTTCGCACATGCCGCTCGCTGATATAATGATTGCACCGCTTATTTTGTTCAGTGCCATGGATTCTTCAACAGTTTTGGTGAATTTAAACTCCGGTAAACCGATCGGATCCCTCCCTCTCCCAATTATATCGAGTGCTTCCTGGTCAAAATAATCTCGGCTACGCTGAAAAACAGCTGTTGCGGCCGTACTGAGCGGGCTGTCAATATAAACCGTCATAGGCGGCATCCTCTTTGCTTCTATAAGGAGACTGATATGATAGAGCAGGTCTTGAGTACGCTCAACAGCAAAGGCAGGAATGATCAGGTTACCCCCCTTATTATAGGTTTCCCAAATTACCTCCTGCAATAATTCCATTTCTGATACTCTTTGCCCATGCATACGGTTGCCATAAGTGGATTCAACGATTATATAATCAGCCTTATTAATAGTTGATGGATTTTTTATTAACGGTTGGCCTTTCCTTCCAATGTCCCCAGAGAAGACCAGTTTAATTTCATCTCTTCCCTCTTTAACCCACAGTTCAATCATGGCTGAACCAAGAATATGGCCTGCATCAACAAAGCGTGCTTTGATTTCCGGTGTGAGCTGAATTATTTCATCGTACATAACTGGATTAAAAAAAGATAAGCTTTTATAAGCGTCTTTGACGTTATAAATTGGCTCAATTAACGGCCTATTGGCACGGCGGTTTTTACGGTTCTTCCGCTCCACCTCCATTTCTTGGATATAACCGCTGTCGGGAAGCAATACCTCACAAAGTTCCACTGTTGGAACAGTGGCATATATACGGCCTTTATAACCATACTTTATAAATTTGGGAATTAAGCCGCTATGATCGATATGGGCATGAGTTAGCAAAAGATAATCAACACTACCTGGCGGTACAACAAAACTACCGTAATTACGTTCCCTAATATCCCTTGGCCCCTGAAACATTCCACAGTCAATCATTACTCTAGTATTAACTGTTTCCAAAAGATAGCTGGAACCAGTTACAGTACCCGCTGCTCCCAAAAACTGCAACTTCATTAGCAAACCTCCTGCTCCGTATTAAACTTTTTGCGCCATTAGAATGTTTTACAAAAATAATTCCTCCTGACCAATCATAAACCCTCTTTTTGACGTATAATTTTCACTAGTAGTGCTTAACAGATCCATTTCCGTGGCATACTCTAGAAAAAGATAGTCTAATACAAAATAAAGGTGATGCTTATGCCGATTTATGAGTTCCGGTGTGCTGAGTGTGGCCACCGCTTTGAAAAATTATGTCAAGCAGGTGACAATGGAGAAAACCTACATTGTCCTAATTGCAATAACGCTAGTCCCAAGCGGGTAATGTCGACTTTTAGCGCCTTAGGTGGTAGAAAAAATGGAAGCGGTTCCGGCTGCGCTTCCTGTATTTCTTCTAATTGCACCAACTGCGGGCAATAGCAAAGTATATTAAAAAAGGGGGCGTGCCTGATAGCCCTGCCTCCTTTTTATATTTAAGCTTAATTTTTTCGCTCCAAAAATTTAGAGCAGAGTACGGAAAATGACATCGTCAATTTTAACCGTATTGTTGTTTTGCCCTGAAGGCTCAAAGGTAAACCTTACATCAGCCACTCTTGCTCCAGCGGGTACTCTTCCGGTGGAAAGTCTATAACTTTGGTAAGCATTATTTGGAATATCTTGCTGAGTATATCTTGGTTCGGTTCTGCCAACAAAGTTACCAGCGCTACTATAATAAAAAATTTCTACAAGTAAAACAAACCTTCCCACACCTCCAGGTTGAATATTCTCCCTGGCCCACCAAATCAATTCATAAATTCTCCCCGGCTCAATACGCACCCGTTGCGACAACTCCGCACTCTCATTATGCCTTGCTCCTAATTCAGCGGCATAATTACCTCTGCGTGAGGTAGTGGAGCGGAACAGGTTGCTTCCCACCCAACCGGAAGGAGAAGACGCTCTGCGGGGCCAGTTTTCAAAGCCGGGATTAACCAGCAGGTTCCTTCCTACCGGGCCGGGGGTCGGTGTTGGTGTCGGTACAACTGCCGCAGTAATTCTAATGAAAATAGATATTCCCTCGTCCCGTAGTTCTCTGGCAACGTTAAAGCCCTCAATGGTGTAGTTTCCGGGGGTAACTTGCTCGCCGCGATTATCGCCTTGGTCCCAGACCGCCCGGAAAGTTTGCCTGCTCCCCGGATTAAGTCTAATGTTAGAGCTCACCTGCGCAAAGGACCGGCCGCGGGACCAGCGCCATACTTCACCCGCTCTGCGTCTAGCTACAAAATCAAACCGCTGGGTGGTACGGTAGCTAAGGTTGATATTCCTGCCGGATACGTTGGTTTTTGTCAGGGTGACGCGAACATCTTCTCCCTGCCGATATACTGATTTATCAGTAGAAAGAGTGTATAAAAGACCTCCGACCCGGCGGCTTGCCCGATTTCCGCTTACCTGGTTTTCTGCTAAAGGCTCATCAATTGTCTCAACTGCCTCCCCCTCCGATATAGTTAGCACCTGGCCGACAAATATTACCCCGGGATCGGTAATATTATTGACCTTGGTCAAAATTTCTACAGTGCTACCGAAGCGCTGGGCAATTAAATACAAGGTGTCCCCGGACTGTACCGTATATGTCGTCGCCACATTTTCCCCTTCCTTTCAAATGGCCACAAGGCATATTTTTTTACATCTTATGCCCGTGAAAGAAAAGCTGACACAATAACCATAACAACATGCTTTGGTTACACAGCAATAATCACAAATTAGTTTTTCAGATCGTATTATATATAAAAAAAGGAGGTAAATTACATGGCACAAGTTGAAAGCCTCGGAACTAGTTGGGGGAGTTGGGGATCTATTTGCTGTTTAATCCTGATTTTGCTCATCTTCGGCCTGGTCTGTACATGTTGTGTCTAGCGGAGTAATTAGTTGATACAAGCGAAGCCCTATGTAATCATAGGGCTTCGCTTGTATCAACTAATTTAATGGTTCAATTACTACATCAACTTTTCTGTTACCGGCAAGAATGTAGCTGCGGATCCTTATCTCTGATAACGTTTGCACAAGTTCTAAAAATTGTAGTATGCTTGACTGTCGTCTACCAATAGCATTTTGATCCCTTTTAATTGTTGCATTTCAAGCACCTTCTTGCAGTGAGTTGTCATACTAATAATATTATCCGGTATATAACTGAAATCCTACTGAATGAAAACTGAAGGGGGATTAATTATTATGCCATATTTTATGATTCCTCCCGGGAACCACCGTTTACTGCCATTACCCTATCCTTATAACGCTCTTGCTCCGGTCATTAGTTCAAATACTCTACAAATTCACCATAACCATCACCATCTTTCCTATGTAGAAGGCCTAAATAAGGCTGAGCTTAAAATGGTAGAGGCACGTCAAAAGAAAGATTTCACCCTGATCAAACACTGGGAACGTGAACTGGCCTTTCATGGCTCCGGCCATATACTGCACAGTATCTACTGGACTGTAATGACTCCTGTTGGAAGTGGTGGTCGGCCCGGAACTGAAACCATAAACCAAATCAACAATTATTTTGGCAATTTCCCTACTTTCCAGGAACAATTTAGCGCCGCCGCAATAAATGTAGAAGCATCGGGATGGGCATTATTAGTTTGGCAGCCTGCCTGGGGACACATGGAAATCCTGAACGCCGAAAAGCACCAAAACTTGACCCAGTTGGGCAGCATCCCTATTTTAGTATTAGACGCCTGGGAACACGCGTATTACCTAGATTACCAATACCGGCGCGCTGATTATGTTAAGTCGTGGTGGCAATTAGTTAACTGGTACGAAGTGGAAAGAAGACTCCTTTTGGCAATGCAAGCACAAACACCTCTAACAAGGTAAAACCCCGGTCGCAGAAAATTAGTGAGGTGTTGAAGCTCAGGAAAAATAAAAAACCTCTGATTGCGACAGAGGCTGATCTTAATAAACCAATCCCCGTCCCTAGCGGCAAGGGAATTTTTCTCGCCATAATAGCATGACCCAGAACGAATTACCAGCCAGGGAGAGCAAGCCCTGGCTGGTAATTTTAGTATGTCAAACACACTACTTAACATCACTACTGAGATTATCATAACTATGGTCACGGATTCAGGCTTTATTATAGGTAGAGCCATGCCGTTCTTCCCGGGCATGGCTCTAATTAATTCTCTAGTATACTGTGAGTTTAAATTGTGACTTCCTGTCCTGGTTTAATAGCCTCTACTTTAACTTCAGGTGCTTTTTTTCTGGCTAAATCAATAAATTCTCCTGCGTCCTGAACGAGGATGGGGAATGTCTGGTAATGAATGGGGATTACTTTTTTCGGCTTGAGCAGGGTGAGGCTGACCGCTGCCTGGAGCGGGTTCATCGTAAAAACACTACCAATTGGTATCAGTGCCAGATCAATGTCGTAAATGTCACCAAAGAGCCCCATGCTGGCAAAAATACCAGTATCCCCGGCATGATATATTGTTTTCCCGTCTTCTAAAGTAATAATGTAGCCGGCGGGGTTTCCGGCAGTGCCGGAGTGAAATGCCTGGGTCATGGTAATTTTAACGCCAGCTATTTCTACTTGACCTCCAATATTCATGCCCATCCCAAAGATGATGTTATCAGCGCTTACTCCCGACTTTTGCAGTGTATCCACTAACTCAGGCTGTGCAATCACTGTGGCGCCTGTTGCTTTTACCAGATCTGGGATGTCAGTGCCAAGGTGGTCAAAATGGTCATGAGTAACCAAAATGATGTCAGCCTTTTTAATATCTTCTTTTTTAACCGGACAGCTTGCATTTCCTGAAATCCAGGGGTCTATTAAGATGACAGTCCCTTTTTCAGTGGTAATATGACATGCGGCGTGTCCTAGCCATTTAACACTGTTAGCCATATTTTTCCTCCTAAAATATAAAATAATATCAAGTATTTCTATATAAAATATTTTTTCCTACATATTCCTAAAAAGCCTGTTCCAGCAAGCAGGTGAGTTTAGTGTCCACAGGGGATTCAGCTTCTTTGTTGCTATAATCTATATTTTAATTATTACATCTCCACTCGTGAGGGCTTCAATAGTATCATACATGTTCGTAGTAGTTCCTACTTGAAGTTTATCTTTCAATTGGTAAAAATCAAGGCAAGTGCCACAGGACTTAATTTCTATTCCATGTTCGAGGAGCTTTTTTAATGAATTCAATACTGGCGAGTTCTCTGTCGTTAAAAAGACTCCTTCATTCAAAAAGATGATCCGGCTAGGCTTATTAGTGGCAGAAGGCAGGGTATTGATGAAACCTTCAATCAATATTTTGCCCAGTTCATCATTAGTACCAATTTTATTACAGGTGATCAGGAAAGTTGTGCAGGAACTCAGAGCTTGTTTGGGCGCCTGGGGTTCATCACAGCTGTTACAGCCGTCTTTTTTGCGGATAAGCAGTTTCCATCCACCCGTAGTTGTGCTTACTTCCATATCGCAATTGTAGCTGTAACAAAATTTCCTGATGTTCTCTTTTGGTATTTCGCTATCAACCAGCACCTCAAATTCTTTCTCGCCGTCATCAATAGACCTTTTAGTAAGCAGCACCGGCTCCGGACAGGCTAAACCTCTTGCGTCTATGGTTTTCACTTTGTTTATCTACTCCTTCCTTTTAGATATTTGGTTCAGGGCTTTTAAGCTTATATTAATTTCTTCAATATTATTAAAAGGTCCAAAGGCAAACCTTATCGTTCCCTGCGGAAAGGCGCCGATTGTTTTATGGGCAGACGGAGCGCAGTGCAAGCCTGGCCTGCAGGCAATATCATAATCCCGGTCCAGGGTGTAGGCAACTTCTGACGGATCATATCCGAAAATATTCAGGCTTACCACTGAGACCCGTTTGTTAATATCCTGCGGCCCGTATAGCCGGACACCTGCTATTTTGGCTGCGTTTCTAATAAAGATCTCCGTTAAATCCATTTCTATTTGCCTAATTTTCATTACACCATGCTCTAAAACATATTTTACGCCGGCGCCCAGACCGGCAATGCCAATTATGTTAAGGGTTCCTGATTCTAGTTGATCCGGCATCAGCTCCGGCTGAATTTCCCGCTCGGAATTACTGCCGGTGCCGCCTCGCATGAGGGGTTCTATTTCTATGCCCTCCCTTATGTACAGTCCGCCGGTGCCCTGGGGCCCCATTAGCGCCTTGTGCCCGGTAAACGCCAGCATATCAAGGCCGTCAGCAGTAACGTCAACTGGGTAGGCGCCTGCTGTTTGAGCAGCGTCGATCAGGGTATGGCTACCATAATTTTTGGCAATTTGTGCAATAGCACTGATAGGGGCCACAGTGCCAGTGACGTTAGAGGCGTGGCTTAACACTATTAACTTAATTTTTTCTTTTCTTAATATATCTTCGAAGGCAACCGGATCCACAATTCCCTCTTGATTTGCTTGAACAATAAATATCTTTATTTTTCCTATCTGCTCTAAATACCGGAGCGGGCGCATCACGCTGTTATGCTCCATGGAGGTCGTGATTACCTGATCGCCTTTTTTTAGAAAACCGTTGATCGCTAAATTCAGGCTCTCAGTGACATTTTTAGTAAATACCATCCTGGCGCTGTCCTTGATGTTGAAAAGCTCCGCCAGGTATTCACGGGTGTCAAAAACCAGTTCACTTGCCTCGATGGCCATTTTGTGCCCACTTCTACCAGTATTTCCTCCTATGTTAAAAAAATAATTTTCCATTGCAGCCATGACCACCTTAGGTTTGGGGAAACTGGTTGCAGCGTTATCAAAGTAAATCAATCCTGAAGAGCACCCCCTTTAAGCGTAGTATTTCTAGTGCCTGGTCCAGAACGGTCTTTTCAATTTTCAGGGACATGCCACACTCAGCAGAAACTTTTTTAGGAGTAGGGATTATTTCGTGAGCGATATAGGCTTTTTGCAGCGCTTTTTTTGCTTTAATGACATCATGGGTTGACTGAAAAATAATAAAAAATTCTGCAGACACGTATGATCCTCCCTCCTACCTATTGAACACATTTTAAAATTAGGGTTTTCTTAGAGTTGCAGCTATTTCTCGGGATAGCCTGCCCAATAATCAGGATTTTCAGTAAACTGAGCGAGTGAGGTTTTGTTTTAAACTTTGTAGAGATAGGTATCTAATAAAGTACTTTTATAATAGTAACATATAATAAACTTATATTAATAAAAAATATACTTATAGTATTTTTAAAATCATAAAAAAAACTTATTGCTTTGCCTGATTATCTGCCGGCTTCATGCGACAATAGTTAAGTATATAAAATAAACCTATTTTGTGATATAGTTCCTGTAAAGGGTAATTACGGGAGGACGGAGTGAAGCTTGAGTCAATCGATTATTATTTTAACCGCCGTTGCCCTCCTCGGTATAATTGGCAAAAATAGTTCAGTGGCGGTAGCAGCAGGGGTGCTGCTAGTTTTTCGGCTGCTTGTTGGGGAGAGGCCTGTTCCACACTTGGAGGAGCATATCTTAAAGGTAGGCATTACCGTAATCACATTGGCAGTGCTGGTGCCATTCGCTACTGGTGAGGTCGGCATAGGGTCACTATTAAATTCTTTCAGGAGTTACCCAGGCTTTTTATCTATCCTGGTTGGCATAATCATAGCCTATCTGGGCGGCAAGGGTGTAACTTTTCTGACAAGTCAGCCACAGGTTCTTATCGGATTATTGATCGGCACGATCATCGGTGTCGCTTTTTTCAAAGGTGTGCCTGTTGGCCCGCTTATTGGCGCGGGAATTGTGGCTATGATTTTGTCTAAAATATCTTGATACCCGGGTAAACAACATACGGCCTGCAACCTTCCCTTTCGCGCTCCCTTGAGTCCATTTCCACTAGGTCACGGATGCGCGAATCCCTCAGGAGTTCTTGCCAACACCGGGCTGTTATTTCAGCAAAATCTTTTCTTAACGGTGTTCTACCGGTAATGAGCGGGCACATATATGGCAACTTCAGTGTTTCATGGATCAACAGTAAAGTATTGTCTTTCAATAAATGGGGTGCTAAGGGGAAGAAGCGGCAGTTCAGAGGGCGTTGTTCTCTAGGGCATGATCTTGTGCAGCGAATAAAGTGTACAGGAAATCCCCAGGATGGCGGAAAATCATCTTCGGCAGGGTTACGATGCTCCCATTGTAGCCAGTTTTCTTTTCCGGTAAACATGCGTTCTTCACCTGGGTACAGGTAAACGCCCAAATTATCCTCGCTGTCCGGCTGGCAGCAAATCTTGCCGCAGAGTTCTCCACAGTCACTATATATAGGGGTGAGGGTGCTGGTGATGTCATAGAGTTCTTTATAATTTACTATCATCTTACTTGACATTACATACTGCCCTCCATGGGTAGTAAGTACCTATAAAAAAACATTGTATAGCGTATTGTCCTTAAATGCCTTTGCACCATGCTCAGATCATATACCATTAATAAAAATAATCAACACTATATTCAGCATAGTCTGGTATGATTTTTGAGCGTTGCCATGAAAATCATAAGAAAAGGCACGCATAAGTTGTTTTTGATGTATAATTAGTATAATTATTACGGTATCTGAAAGCTATAAGGAGTTCTAATATTATGGCCGGAAACTGGCATAATGTAGCAAAGGTATTTATTCATATCCCTCTGCTGATTTTTTTGGCGGCTTTGCCGTTTATTATTTGGGGGTATTATTATGCTAACCAGGTATTAGCAGATTTTTCCGGCGAAAAAGCTGATATAGACGTATTTGATCAAAATTCCGTTCTTTATGGGGATAACGATAACTTAATTTACGAAATTCATGGTGAAATAAACCGCACCCCCGTGCCGTTGGAGCAAATTCCAGAACATGTGCAAAAAGCATTTGTGGCCATTGAGGACAAAAGATTTTATGACCACCGTGGGGTTGACTTAAAGGCAATTTTTCGTGCTGCGTTCAATTACTGCAAGCTAGGCCGGATCACAGAGGGCGCCAGTACTATTACCCAGCAAGTGGTAAAGCTTTATTTCTTATCACCAGAGCAAACTCTGGAGCGAAAAATAAAAGAGGCCTTTATTGCCCTAGAGTTTGAGCGACGGTATAGTAAAGACAAGATACTGGAGCTATACCTGAACCGGGTCTATTTCGGGGAGGGTGCCTATGGCATTCAAAGTGCGGCGAAAGTATATTTTAATAAGGAATCCGGAGCAATCACACTGGCTGAAGGGGCCCTGCTGGCCGCCCTGGTGCAGGCCCCCAGCGCTTATGATCCTTTTTTGAATGCGGAAGGCTCCTTGCAGCGTCGAAATGTGGTGCTGGAAAAAATGATCGAACAAGAGTTTATTGCAAAAGAGCAGGGGACCGAGGCCCGGCAAAAACCTATCGAACTAAAAGATGAAGTAAAGCCGGAAAACTATAACTCTTATTTTATTGATTATGTAATTAGTGAAGCTATCGCTATCGTGGGTGGTGAAAAGCTTTTTAAAGGCGGGCTAAAAATATATACGACCCTAGAGCCGGAGATACAAAAAAAAGCGGAAGAGATATTTGCGCGCGACTACTTATTCCCGGCTAAAGGAGTGGAGGCAGCCCTGGCGATGGTAGAGAACGGCACCGGGGCAATAAAATCATTAGTTGGTGGAAGACATTACGAAACCAAGCGGGGGTTTAACCGTGCTACCCAGATGTTTAGGCAGCCTGGTTCCACCTTTAAGCCTATAGCGGTTTATGCACCAGCCTTTGAAATGGGCTACAGGCCGGAATCGGTAATTTTAGACACGCCCTTTAAGGTTGGTACCTATGAGCCGCAGAATGCCGGCGGTGGCTATTATGGGGCGATCAGTATCAGGACAGCTATGCAATGGTCCCGCAATGTTGCCGCTGTCAGGCTCTTGAATACAATCGGAGTTGATTTCGGCTTTGAAATGGCTAATAAAATGGGCTTTGAACTGGTCGAAGCAGACCGGTGCCTGCCTTTAGCACTAGGGGGGTTGACCAGGGGGGTCACCCCGTTGCAAATGGCCGGAGCTTACGCTACCTTTAGTAACCGCGGTATCTTTACCAGGCCATATGCGATCAAGTATATCGAGGACCCACAGGGCCAGGCCATATACCGGCGCACAGAGGGAAACCAGGTGATGAAAGCCTCGACAGCCGAGAACATGAAAGATGTTTTGCGTACAGTAGTGGATTCAGGTACAGGTTCCCGGGCCAGGATTCGAGGGGTTGCGGTTTATGGTAAGACGGGCACCACCGAACTGCCGGATATCGCGGTATTTAAAGGCCTGAACGGTAATAAAGACGCCTGGTTTGTCGGTTCGACGGACCATTATACAACAGCGGTTTGGATGGGTTATGATGAAAAGGATATGGATAGGACGCACTATCTAACCTCCAGTGGCGGCAGTCAGCCGGCAGAGATCTTTCGCCTTGTAGTGGCTGGCGTCACGGGCGCAGATGCTCAACCCTTTGCGCGTAAACAGTATGTGACGCTACCGGTAGTGGGGCAGCAACCGGAAGAGCAAGAGCAATTAGCGGCTTCCGAAGAGACGAATGAGGGTAAAAAGGCTGACGGGGCTAAAGAAGTTGACGAGGTTAGAGAGGCAACAGGGCAAAGTGGGCCAAACGACCAGATAGAACCTCGAGATGAGCAGGATGAGGTGGAATAGCAACAAAATATATAATTTGTCGCTCAACTATATAGGTAAATAAGGAAAACCAACATGTATATTAAACACTATCATAGTCTGGTATAATATACTTGTGATTTCTGATGTTATTTTATTGTTGCACAGATATAAAAAGGAGAGTAACGAAAGGAGGTGTCAATGTGTTTAATACAATTATTTACAAAGTAAGTGGCAATGTGGCCTATATTACTCTTAACCGGCCGGAGGCCATGAACTCCCTGGATCCGGAAATATTGCGGGAGCTATTCGAGGCCTTGCAAGCATGTCACCACGATCAGGCTGTGCGCGTAGTGGTAATAACCGGCGCAGGAAAAGCGTTTTGTGCCGGCGGTGACCTGAAATGGATGATGTCTGTCCGGGATAATAATTGGAAGAACAGTTTTGACAGTTTAGTTAAAGACTTTAATAGCAATATTTTATATATCAGAAAAATAGAAAAGCCAGTGATCGCCGCTGTAAATGGGTTTGCCAGCGGAGCGGGCTTCAGCCTGGCGCTGGCCTGTGATCTGCGGGTGGGCAGTGAGAGCGCCAGGTTTAATCAGGCCTATGTTAAGATTGGTCTAACCCCCGATGGTGGCTCTTCCTTTTTTCTAACGAAAATGCTGGGGCCGGCCCGGGCTACGGATTTTATATTTACCGGCCGCGTAGTTGATGCGCAGGAAGCTCTGGCCCTTGGTCTGGCCAATGAGGTGGCGCCTGATGATTCCTTTAGCGAAAGGGTGGAACAGGTGGCAAAAAAAATTGCCGCAGGCCCGCCGCTGTCCTATGAAATGGCTAAAATATTGATCAACGAAGCTCTCTGGCCATCCTTAGAGGCACGGCTTGATCAGGAGCGGGAATTTATTGTCAGCGCCAGCCTGAGTAATGATTTCGAAGAGGGATTGACAGCGTTTGTTAATAAAAGGAGACCGGTTTTTAAGGGTAACTGACCGGTAATTTATTCGTGTTAAGTATGGGCCGGCGGTAGACCCTGCCAGGTTCATATATTGAAGCGCTTTTCTACGGGGGGGAGTTTTTTGAAGAGAATTACAATTGCAGAAGGGGTGGAGTACCTGGAGGCCCCGCAACAGGAATCCTGGCTGATGAATAATGGCTTATTGATTACCGGTGAAGAGATCATTATGATCGACGGCAGGTTTGGTGATGATGAGACGCTGGCCTTTATTCGGGAAAACGAAGTAAGCCGCTATTTTATATCCCACTTTCATATCGACCACGTTTCCGGCGCCTGGCGGATTGACGGTGAAACTAATTGCCGGCCGGCCTTAAATAAAGTGGAGCATAAATTTATTCAATCGGGTGAGGCGCTGTCGCAGGCAACCGGTTACCAACAGGCCGGTATATACCATTTAGTGGAAGGCATTCTTGCCCCCAGGATGGGGTTTCGCTGCATTGCGGGAATAGCGCCCTATGAGTTAGACGAAATCGAGGCTGCTTCCAAAGGGCAATTGCGTGTTATCCAGGCTCCCGGTCATTCACCGGGGCATTTTTGCCTGTACGCCCCCCTGAGCGGGGCACTCTTCGCCTGTGACCTGGGTCTTGACCGCTTCGGCCCCTGGTATGGTTTTCCCCACTGTAACCTGGAACAATATCTGTCATCAATCAAAACGGCTGGAGAACTCAAGGTCAGGCAGCTTTTTTCTAGTCATAGCCCGATGATCAGCGAGGATGTGGAAGGGGCTATTAGCCGTTGTAAAAGTATCATTGAAAAACGTCATAGCATGGTCTTGAGTAAATGGTATAAAGGCAAAAGAACAGTAGAGGAGATAGCCGGGGAGAATATATTCTATCAGAAGACAGATGGATTTGGTAAACGCGCCGTTCCGCTAGTATCTTTCTGGCAGGAGTCAATGGTAAGGTGTCACCTGGAATATGCCGGCCTCGATCCTGAAAAGCCGTTCTGACCTCTAAATTATTACGTTAAGGCTATTTATATTACCTGGTTTTTGAGAAACGAAATTGTTTCTTCCAGCTTATGTTCTTTTTTTAACATAGCAATTGCCGCACTAACCCGCGCATGCTGTGAAGCATCAAGCATGTCGTTCATAACACGGTATAATCCCCACCGTTTGCCCAGGATAAAGTTTTGTTTTTCATTTTCCGGCAGGCTGAGAAAACGGTCTATTACGCTTAATATGGCTAATTTGTCGTTAGGGAGTTTCCCTTTAACTTCCTCCAGCAAATTCATCGAGTGGTCGCTGACCAGATTGCTTTGAATGCCGTCAAGATGCTCAATAAGCAGTTTTTCGCCCCTGATTATTTCTTCCTCTGCCTCTGCTTCAAATTCCCCGCTAAGCGTTTTTTGCTCCAGCGCTGTCCCCTTGGCAATCGTCAGTGTGCGAAAGCGGATAAAATCAGGGTTAATGATACTTAAAACCCTAGCTGACTCCAGCGCATGTTCCCGTGCCCAGCGCTTGCCACCTAGCCCTAAAATAATGTATTCAGAAAGAGAGATGCCTGATTCCTTTACCCGCCTGCCGGCCTCAATGTGCTGCCGGGCGGTGGCGCCCTTTTCAATAAATTTAAGCACCTCATCAGAACCTGACTCCATGCCCACGTGGATGCGGGATAGCCCCGCCAGACTTAGCGCGTTCAGGTCCTCCACGCTTTTGCGCGCTAGTGTGCTGGAGCGGGCATAGGTGGTAATCCGCTCCACTGAGGGCAATTGTTCTTTCAGATACTCTAATATTTCTACAATAACGGCATTTTTCTCGACCAGCGAGTTGGCATCTTGTAAAAATACCGTCTTGCCGCCGTTAATCAGCCAGATAGCGATATTAAACAACTGATAATCCCCGGACTGATATACCTGGGTCAGCAACTGCCGGTTGATCTGGCCATCAAAACCACTTTCCCAGGAGGTTTTATAGAGAAGACGGCACATTTCTACTACTGTATCGATATCATTTTTGATCTCTTTGATACTTCTTCTGGAAAAAGTTTTACCCTTATAGCTCCTGCAGAATGCACACTTGTTCCAGGGGCAGTTACGGGTGAGCCTGAGTAATAGACTGGCTGCCTCGCTGGGTGGCCTGATCGGTCCTTGTTCAATAGATAAATTCACTTTTACACAACCTTTTTAATAAAAACTATATCATAATAATACCATATTTCTATTTTTAATAGTATATGCAGTGAACCTCACTATCCTCCCATTAAGACAGAACTAGTTTAATACTGAATAACGGGCTGAATAAAGCCTGATACCCACGAAAAACACAAGATTCACAAGGTTTGTTGGCCACCATTCCACATTGCTATCACAAGCACAATTGGTATAGTATAAAGAATGCTCGGTGACGTGTCAAAAACTATTTTTGATATCCCGGCAGGGTTTTTGCTGCTTTCAAACGAATAGTGTTAGCAAATAATAACAGAAGGGGATTATAGTTTTGAATGATGGTGAAACTACTTTAAATGATTTGAAGGGGATGGTGGAAGATTTTGTAGCTGAGCGTTATTGGAAGCAGTTTCATACACCGAAAAATCTGGCAATATCAATAGCAATTGAGGCTGCTGAATTAATGGAGATATTTCAGTGGTCTGAGGAAAATGATTTAAGTGCGGCATTGTATGCCAGGGTAGAAGAGGAATTGGCGGACGTAATTATTTATAGCCTAGCCCTTGCCAACGCGACAGGTATGGACTTATCCGGCGCGGTAAGAAAAAAAAATAAGAAGAACGCTCTAAAATACCCGGTAGATAAGTACCTGGGGCGGTACAAATAATAAGGCCGGGAGTAAAAGAAATAGATTCGGCTTTTTTTATGAATGATTAAAGATATAGAGGGGGATCTCTGTTGACGCTTTTGGAAGTTAAAAAAGTGTTGAACGCAACTTGCGTTACACAGCACTGCCTGGACGCAAGAGTTGTCGAAACGGCCTGTGGTGCTGATTTAATGAGTGATGTTTTATCTCATGATAAGGAGAAGGCTGTTCTCCTGACCGGATTGATCCACCCACAGGTAATTAGAACTGCATCAATGATTGACATAGTTTGCGTAGTATTTGTACGTGATAAAATACCTGGCCAGGACATCATTGATTTAGCCGAGATAAATAACATCCCCGTCCTTTGTACTAAATATCCTTTATATGAGTCATGTGGACTTCTATACAAAGCTGGGCTAGGAGTGATTTCTTCTGAGTGATAAATTTGCTAACCCAATAGTTCATGATGTAATGACAAAAGAGTTAATCACCATTACACCGGATTTAACTGTACGCCAAGCTAAAGAACTCATGCGGACTAAGGAAATCTCCGGTGTTCCGGTTATTGATCAGGATCAGGAATTGGTGGGCATAATCAGTGTAGCTGATATTTTCCGGGCCATGGAAGGAGATAATCTAGACGCAAAAGTAGCCGAGATCATGACCAAAAATCCTGTTTGTCTTAGTGAGTATGATACCGTAGGGCAGGCCCTCAGTGCATACCGCCAATATAAATATCACCGGTTCCCGGTAATTGATGATCATAAGAAGCTTGTGGGGATCTTGACCGCCGGAGATATTGTAGCCCGGCTATCCCAATTGTTAAAAATAGACCAGGTAGAGGATAATACTGAAAAAAAAGGTCCTGTTAATTTTACGACTCATAATATTGAATACCCTATCCCAGGAAATAATTTTGAGCGGGCGGGTGAGGCTGCGGGCACAATCAAAAGAATAATGACTAATTTAGGAATGAACCCGTCAGTGATCCGCAGTGCTGCGGTTGCCGCCTATGAGGCTGAAATGAATGTTGTGATTCACGCCAGTCAAGGATTATTAACTGCAGAAATTACCCCTGAGGCTGTAACCATCACGGTAACAGACACCGGTCCGGGGATTAATGATATTTCGCAAGCAATGAAGCCCGGGTATTCCACAGCGACTGACGAGATTAGAAAAATGGGCTTTGGCGCCGGGATGGGCCTGCCGAACATTAAAAAATCAGCAGATGAGTTTTCAATAGAGTCATCACCACAAGGTACCATTCTGGTTATAAAAATATTGGCTAAGTGAGGTGTTGATATGAAGTGCGTCGAATTGGTCAAGGCATTAAACTTGAGCATGCTTACTCCAAAAGAGATTGACCCTAATTTGGAAGTAACGGGCTGCTACTGCGGAGACTTATTAAGTTATGTTATGGCTCATGCTAAAGCAGGTGATGTCTGGCTGACGATCCAAACGCACCAAAATATTGTGGCCGTGGCAGTGCTTTTGAATTTATCATGCATTGTTTTAGTAGAGAATAATCTTCCCCAGGAAGAAACTCTGTTTAAGGCGCAAAGGGAGGGTATAGTCCTTTTAAGTTCTTCAGATGATGCTTATCATCTGTCAGGCCGTCTATACGCCTTGGGCTTGGGCAGGTGAAGAATATGCGGGAGTGGGCTCTCGACCTGCACATTCATACCATACTATCACCTTGCGCGGGGGATGATATGACCCCGCCGCAGATATTACGCCGGGTAAAGGAACTAGGTATAGAAGTTGTTGCCATTACCGACCATAACTCGGCCGAAAATGTGGAAGCTTTTTATATCAAGGGAAAAGAAATGGGAGTTAAAGTCGTCTCCGGCATGGAAGTACAGACAAGGGAAGATATCCATCTGATCTGCCTTTTTGACACCCTGGAGCAGGTATTTAACTGGGAGAAAGCTGTTTATCAGCGCCTGCCGGACCTGAAAAACCGTAAAGAAAGCTTTGGCGCCCAATGGTTAGTGGATAGCGAGGGTAATATCACCGGCGAAGTGGATAGACTGCTTTTGATGGGAGCAGACCTTTCATTAACGGAAGTGGTCAATGGGGTCCATGCTATTGGAGGCCTTTGTATAGCTGCCCATATTGACCGCAGGGCCTTCAGCCTGTGGGGAAGCCTGGGTTTTATTCCTGATCGCCCGGCCATAGATAATGTAGAATTAACCCCCCACTTAGCCCGCAACCCGGACCAACTTGCGCAATTGCGAGAGAAGGGTTTCAATTACCTAATCTCGTCAGATGCGCACTATCTTGACGGCATATATCCTCCCCAGTGTTTTGCCCGCATAGAAGAGTTCAGCATCAAAGAGCTAAAAGCAGCTTTTTTGAGTCAGGACGGCCGGTATATACGTACTACACGTTAACAAACTCAACAGCGACAAGTAGACAATATTCGTACAGCACGTTAGCTTACTCAATAGATTACCGGCTTAAGCAATTTCAATGAAACAAATAGGAGAGGAGTAGATTTACTCCTCTCCTAAAACTCTCATTATTTCGGCCGGTGTTCGAACAGGTCGATGGTACCCAATAAAATGTGAGCCAACCCAAAGCCTGTGATTCCCCAGCCCATTACGGGGCTTGAGTTGCGCAAGGCTAGTCCCGCAGCGGTAACGGCGGTGCCGAGAACAGTCGGGATAAATCCTTCGCGTGGCAACAAAATCCCCCCTTTCTGAGAGTGTGATTATATTATTTGGAGAAACACTTCTTTTATGTCTGTAAAATATTTGTTTTTCTTGGCGATTTCAATCACTCACATGCAAAAAGGTGCGAAGATCGATCGGAACTGCAGAACACTGTTTTACAGCAGAGACGTATTTTTAGTTTGGCCATGCTTTGTGTTTACTCGAGTTATTATCCTTAAAATCCCCCCTTAAGGTACGGGTAAGATAAATAATCCGGCAGATATTCTCCAAACTGGTGGTCCACTGGTAGGCTTCCTCCAGTACTGACCCTACCGCAAAGCTCCCATGGCCGCGCACCATTACTATTTTATTCTCTTTTAAAAGTGGCGGCAGTTTTTGCTCAATTTCTTGAGAGCCGATGGTATGCTCTGCACTAAGGACCGGAATTTTATGCAGCAGGTAGGACCCTTCTGAGTCAATCGGAAAAATTTCGTCTTCGATGAGAGAAAGGGCAATAGCGTGGACCGGATGGGCATGCACTATGGCCAGAGCGGCGGTATTATTGTAAATTGCCTGGTGTACCCCGATTTCTGTTGAGGCCAAAGTAATCTTGCTGTCATTTTTAGTCAGACCTGTTTCGATCAAATCCCCCTCTTCTAGATGACCTAGCATTGCTCTCCGTCTAGTGATAATGATCCGGTCTCCAAGATGCACACTGAGGTTGCCGCTATGCGAGTTGTTTAAGCCGGCCAGAAACAGATCGCGCCCGAATTTTTTAAATTCTTCTAGCATATAATCCCCTCCAGTGCCAACTCTAGCAACTTATGTGCCAGGGGTCGGCTAGAATTAACTTTTCCCTGAGATCTTTCCTGCTAATCAAGCTACTTAAATTTACGCGAATCATCTTTTCCGAACAGCCGGACAATTTCATGAATTTTAGCCTCCTTAGAACACTTCAGTAACGGACCATTTCTCCTCAACAGTTAGAAATCCTTTTTTTAGTGTAAAATTATTAATCATGCTAGTTATACTAGTATAGTATTGCGTGTTTATTAAAAAAGTAGGCGATGACAGTGTGATCGGGAAAACATGGTTTGAAAATCATTAACTAAGATGATAAACTACTGTTTGGGTGATAATTATGAGTTTGAACTGCGGTCTAATTGGGCTTCCTATGGTAGGAAAAACCACGATATTTAATTTGCTCACCGGCGCGGGTGTGGAAACGTCTAATTTTTTAACCGGTAAAACTGAAACTAACGTAGACATTGCCACAGTACCGGACAGCAGGGTGAATTATCTCAGTAATTTATACAAACCACGCAAGACTACCTACGCGCAAATTCAGTTTAGTGACGTGCCTGGTTTGGTACGGGGTTCCAGTCAGGGGCAGGGAGTCGGCAACCAGTTCTTGAATGCGATCCGGAATGTGGACATGCTGGCTCATGTTGTGCGGACTTTTAACGATCCGGATCTCCCTCATGTTGACGGGAATTTAGATCCCTTGCGTGATGTTGATACGATTAATATGGAACTTCTTTTCGCCGATATGGAAATAATTGAAAAGAGAATTGACCGGATTAAGCACGGAAAAAAGGTAAAGAAAGAAAACGCGCTGGAGTTGGCAGTTTTAGAGAAATGTCTCGATGCCCTGGAAAATGAGAAACCCATTGGGCAGCTAGAATTGACTGAAAAAGAAAAGCTGATCTTAAAAAATTACAATTTCTTAACTGAAGAACCGCTCTTGCTGGTCGTCAACATGGATGAAGAGCAGTTTAAATCCAAGTCTTACCCCGGCAAGGCTGAGTTGGAAGTATACGCTGCCGGGCATGGCCTGCCGGTGATTGAAATATGCGGCCGAATTGAAATGGAAATCAGTACGCTGCCTGAAGAGGATAAGGAGTTATTTTTGACTGACCTCGGCATTATTCAGTCGGGAATAGACCGATTAACCCAGGCTGCTTATGATTATCTTGGTTTGATCTCGTTTTTTACCGTGGGCAGTGATGAGGTGAAAGCATGGACCATAAAGAAGGGAACCGAAGCCAAACGGGCGGCGGGAAAGATTCACTCCGACTTGGAGCGGGGCTTTATTAAGGCGGAAGTGGTGAAATATCGCGATTTACATGAATTGGGGAATATGTCTAGAATTAAGGAAAAGGGTTTGTTCCGCCTGGAAGGTAAGGAGTATATCGTCGAAGACGGTGACGTCATTAATTTTAGATTTAACGTATAAGTTAAAAGGTAATTGTCAGAAAAGGGGGTGGTTTATACCGCCCCCTTTTAATCTTGCTGACGTCACAAAATTTTATAAAATAAGCCGGGTTGCCCCGGCCTGGTCTAGTTAGTTATCAATCTAGTTTTTCAAAACGATCCTTTAAACGCTTCATGACATCCGGCATAGTTGTGTATTCCATCTCGTCCAGATGTAGGCGGTGTGGTTCAAACGGCCCCATTGTGCGCAGGTAGTTAGCTATTTCATTGGCTTTTTGTCTAGCCAAGTCGTAGCCTGGATCGTCAAAGAAGTCCTGTGGCCCGTGTAGCTTGCCGTCAGCTAACTGGAAGCCCAGGCCAACTACTCTGGGTGGTCCGTCAAAGCGAGTGGGATTGGAATCTTTAAGAGATACGGGCATTAGCGGGCCGTGGTGCGAGCCACGCATCCAGCCTGAAACGATATGCGGATTGGTAAAAGGTTCTAGTGCTTCACCAACTGCCGGTAAGCCGCTTTGGCAGCGCACGATTAATACCGGATCGTCCTTGCCCACATAACGTCCGGCCATCAGGTTCAGACGCTGAGTTGTTGAAGTAGCTGCGATCTCGTCGGTGCCTTTTTTATAAACGGACTTGATGCAGTAACGGCCGGGCGCTCCTATGAAAACAAGCATGTCGTAGATCTCCTCAGGACAGGAAAAAGTCACCTTTCTGTTATCAATTAAGTCGCGTATTTCAAAATCAAAACCCTGATGCATATTGGGGTCGATAACTAGTCCAATGGTGTTGAATGGATCAGCAAACATTTTGTAGACGGGGAAGTTCCAGGCGCCCGGTTCGGTTTTGTCGGCCATAAATATAATTACAGGCTCGCTTTTGCGCTCTACGAACTCCATTTCAGCCACGCCCGGTCCCATACCCTTGATGTTCCCAGAAAACGCGTCAGACAGAAGATCCTGCCCGGCCCCGTATAATTTCATTTTCTTGGCGACAGTGGTGCATGAAAGGAACGTATCCCAGGCCATCTGGTGTATTTCCCCGCAGTTCCTTCCCAGTTCGTGTGTCATGATTAAGTTAATGTCATCGCCCACATGAGTGACGTGGAAGTCTATGAGAAGCGAGCTTCCGCCTAGTATACCTCTGGCTGTTTCCAGTAGTTCCGGGTGTACGCTTGAATGGCCAACGAACCCACCGACATCGGCTTTAATGACAGACAATGTAATCTTTTTACCCATTAGGCTACCTCCTTAGAATTGTATGTTATATAATTCTATACTATGATGAAAATCCCTTCCTGATTCTTGATATTTTTAAAAAAAAGCTCAAGTATGTCTCCTTTTTTATTTCTATGGGCCATATATGCTATACTAATTACTGTTTTAGGATGGCTTAATCATTGCCGGCGGGGCTTGGAAATCCACCGAGCTGTCATTCTGTCAATCTAGTTGACCCAATATTTTTAGCATGCTATAATAAGGTGTAAAATTATTTGGCCATAGATTCTGGTAAGTAATGTGTAAGGCGTAATCTTATTCCTAAAGCATAAAAAACCTTATAATGCTTAGTATTATTAGTTTTTGTGGGGATATAGCTCAGTTGGGAGAGCGCTAGAATCGCACTCTAGAGGTCAGGGGTTCGAGCCCCCTTATCTCCACCAAAATTTAGAAAAACTGCAATAGTTATTGAGTGGACTGTAATAGCCGTTGACTTAATAGCAAGGTGGGGTTTTTCCCCAGCAATCACATATATTACCGGGTCCCTAGGATGAAAAAATTTTTTAAAATAAGCAAAGTATTTATAAGATAACGGACCGCGGAGGTGGCAGTGATTCTACCCCGGCGGTTTTTTATTTTATCTCAGCGGCGTTACTAATACTCCCGCTTCTACAAGCGGGAGATAAGTGCCGCCAAGCTTCGAAATAAGTGCGACTAAAGTTCAGATGGGGTAAAACTCCATCTGAACTTTAGTCTTCTTTATCAAAAATCCAGAGGGAGTGTAACAAGAGTATTGTATATGTCACGAAAATAATATTGAGGAGGATTGCTATAAATGAGCGAAAAAAAATGTTATTGCACGCCCGATGATTGCTGCGGTGAATCGTCTATAATCGAAAATGTGAAGGAGTATTACGGTAAAACCCTACAAAGTACAGCTGACCTTCATAGTAAAGCCTGTTGCGGTTCACCCCTGCCCCCCCCTGCTTGACGAAATGACCGTACTTGACCTTGGTTGCGGGAGCGGTCTTGACGTTTATGTCGCAGCAAAGCTCGTTGGTGAACACGGACAGGTGATAGGCGTGGATATGACACAAGAACAGCTTGATATTGCTAAAAAATACGAAGAAGAACAGCGTCAGCGTTTTCGGCTATTCTAAATCCAATGTACGCTTCATAAAAGGATATATTGAAGATTTGCGCTCTACGGGAATTGAAGATAATTCAGTAGATATTGTAATCTCGAATTGCGTTATCAATCTCTCGCCTTACAAGGAAAAGGTGTTTGAGGAAATATGTCGGGTGCTGAAACCCGGCGGGGAACTTTATTTTTCGGATGTATTTGCTGACCGCCGTATTCCCGAACATTTGGCCATTGACCCGGTATTGCGTGGTGAGTGTATTGGCGGCGCCATGTACAGTGAGGATTTTCGCCGTATCATGGAGCGTTCTGGTTTTGTCGATTTCCGCTACAAATCAAGTCGGGCGTTAGACTTGCTTTTGGTCTGCGGTAACACGGCGTCTATGTTGTCAAAAACACGCTTCGCTTCTGCGTTTAAGGTTATTGGCGACCGTTTGACACATTACGGGGCTTTTGATGGTTGCGGGACTCCCTGTGAACCGGATTATACGAATGATGGCAGCTCATGTTGCTAATAAAGAAAGGGGACAGCAGTCTATATTAGAAATTTTTCTTGATAAGAGGTCAAGTGCTTTTACCTGTTCACAGGCACCCTCGTTCCCTGGCTATGAAACAAAGGGAAAATACCCAATTGTTCCATGGCGTGAAATGGCGGGCATGCGGGATGTGTAATTTATAATTACTTTGGAATTGACTTCCAAGAAATATGGGATACTGCTAAACATGATGTACCAGAGTTAAAAAGGCAGATTCTGAAAATTATAGATGCTGAATCAAATTAAAGCCACCCCTATAACGACGGGTGGCTTTAATTTCGAAAAAACGTGTATCTTTGAACATTTGGCAAAGGGTATGCATTGTATCATTTATTAGTAGGTTATTTTTGCCTGAAAAGGCTTGAACTATTGAATGAGAGGGTTTGGTAGATTCTTGTTTTTAATTGCAGACATTTTCAATAGTATTTTTATGGTAAGCGCCAAATTAAATTTGCTTTTAGGTAATGCTATACCGTAGTAATCGTTTGACATTAGATAGAGGTATGCATTTTTAAGGCAAATCGTTCAATACTTGAGATAATCGTTGGACATTAAATTTGAAAAGAATTTAATGTCGCATGTTAAGAAAACAGGGTTAATCGGTCCGACGAATTATCCATGTAAACCCGAGCTCTGCCAAAAGATAAATCCAAATCAAACCTTTGCTAGGCTCAAATCCTCTCAACAATTTGACGCCATTTCTGGTCAGGAAGCTATCTTCCACCTGGCTCTCCATTTCTAAGGACGTCCGTAAGCCCTAAAAAAAGACTTTACCTCAAGGCATAAATCCTCCGGCAAAACAACACTGACCGGCTCCTGCAGCACTGCCTGGAAAAAATTCAGATCAGGCGCGTAGTCTCTGGTATTCAAGAAGGTTCTAGGCACGATCCGAAAGTGCGCAGGGAAAAACCGCTGACCCTCGGGGCCAAAGAATAAGGACGCATTAAAGCTGTATATACCTTTCTTACTATAGTAGCTGAAAATTTTTTGAATGCCTGATACGAGTTCACTAATATTCGCGCTCCTGAAGTCATCTATGCAGTACACTCCGGGAAACACACAAATTATCTCACCCAGCATACCTAAAGCTACATAAGATGTAAGCCAGTGAGAACCTCCCAGCTGTCCGATGTATCTTTCGTCATTCTTTTGTTCAATGTTAACCATTTCCTGCCAGTAATCTATCTGATAACTCCTATAAAACAGCTCTGATGCCCTTAATTCATCAGCAAACTGGTTCCCGGGATGTTTTGTGGCAAAGTACTGCTGGTGCGGGTGGACCAACCCACCACCGGACGGGGGCATATAGTTCCAGCCCATAATATGATAAGGCAAGGGAGTTCCAATAACTTTCACTCTTTTAAGAAATTCAAGCCCAATCGTAAAAGAGTCAAGTAGTATTTTGTAGCTGAACTGGTCCAGGGGAACAACATGCGCGCGGGTCATAATACAAACTGAGCTGTAAATGTCATATGGGTAGAGATTAGGCACAAGCAGGGCCTCACCCCTGGTCAGACGTCCCTCCGCTATTATTTCCCTGGGGAATTTGGGCGTTTGAACCTCCCTGCGGGCGCCGCAAAAGGGACAAAAACCTTTTACGGGTGGGTCAAGGTATTTTTCCAGGTCCAGCTGCTGCGGTTTAATGGCTCCAAAATGCGAGAAGTGCCCAGTTCTACCGGTAAGAGGGTCAAAACGCACCTGCGATTTTACTACAATTGGCTGAAAATCCTGGCGGGGATCAAGAAAAGTGTTTTCAATATCAATTTTTTTAAAAGTAATTCTTGCCGCCATGCCACCCCACCTTCCTAGCAAAATTGCAAAAATATAACTTAATTAACAGTATCTAATTATAACAAAATTTTTTATATTAGTTTACAAAAAATTTATGACTTAATAGTATATACAGGTTATTGAAATTTGACTAACTACCAATCTGCGTAGAAAAGGAGTGAAGTAGTGATTAAAGCAATTACCATTCTACCTGGGCTGGATAAAGGCGGTGAAAGGGAAAGATTTGATCAATTAAATTTAAAGGCAGGTGAAACGGTCTCTATCGTCGGTCCAACAGGAAGTGGAAAAACCGCTTTCATTTCCGATATTGAGCTACTGGCCCAGGGAGACACCTCAACCAGGCGCCGGATTCTAATCAATGGAGAATTGCCTGGAGACGAAATACGATATAATCCCGCCTCCAAACCAATTGCCATGATCACCCAGAATACAAAATGTTTTACAGATTTAAGCACCGAGGAATTTTTACAACTTCATGCCCGTGCCCGAAAGATTGAAGACGGCAGAATAATTACGGACACCATTGATCTGGCAAATAAATTCACCGGTGAAAAAATTAGAAAGGAAACCAGAGTCACTGTTCTTTCCGGTGGGCAAACCAGGTCCTTATTAATCGCTGATGCTATTTTAATTGGCGCAGCCCCGGTTATTATGCTGGATGAAATTGAAAATGCCGGCATTTTTAAACAGGAAGTTGTTGAGATCATTAAAAGCACATCAAAAATAATTATATTTGTCACCCATGATCCGGTAATTGCCCTTCTGACAAAAAAGCGAATTATTATGGAAAATGGCGCGGTAATAAAAGTCCTCACCCAAAACGAATTCGAGACCCGGGCTGCTAAAAATCTCCTGGAACTGGATAAGCGGGTCGGAATTATCAGAGAAAAGTTAAGGGCGGGACAAGAAATTACTAGTGAAATACTTCAAGCCAGCTTAGCCTAATTAATAATAACGAGGCGGTGAAAATTATTGAAGCTTTTGGTCATAGCCGGCCCGCCATCAGCCGGCAAAACAGCTCTTACCAAACAAATTGTCAAAAGATTTAAAGATGAGCTGCGAATTGCCTTTTTGAAGATCGACGTGGTCAAAGCCTATGAGGATGTTGAGCTAAGCAAAGAATTTCAGATCATGACCAGGAAGATTTATTCCGGCGACCTGTGCCCTGACCACGCAGGGGTAATGGTCCTTGGTGATGCTGTAGAGTGGGCGGAAAGCAATTCTGCCGACCTGTTTATTGTTGAAAGCGCCGGCCTATGCCTGCGCTGCTCACCTTATTTAAACCAGGGCCTGGGTGTTGTTGTTTTAAGTTCCATTTCCGGAATCCACGCTCCCGAGAAGATGGGGGCTATGGTCAGCCTGGCCGATATTGTCATGGTCACCAAAATAGACCTGGTTAGCCAGGCTGAGCGGGAAGTCCTGATTCAAAAAATAAGAGAGGTTCACCCGCACGTGACCCTGATGGAGACAAACGCCCTGCAGGGCACTTCACTGCAACGCCTTTACGGGCTCATCAGCAACTCGGAAGACATTGACATAGCTCACCTTAGCCTGAAGGGAAATCCACCAATAGGAACCTGTACAATTTGTGTCGGCAAGAAAGAGGTTGGCTGGAAACACCACTTTGGGGTTGTAAAAAAACTTGACGGTCAAATCGCCGACTATATGTACCGGGGTGAATGAATATGCAATCAATACAATACTGGCTTCCCCCGGGAAAAAACTGCGGACTTTGTGGTGAAATGAATTGCAAGAGCTTTATCCGCATGGTTAATAACGGGCAAAAAGTTTATACAGACTGCCCCTTTTATCAGAAAAAAAACTGCAGTCAGGAAATAAGTCCGGCGCATGAGGCAATTTATACAGGCCGCGATATTTTAGGCCATCAGTATGATTTTGTTCTGAGACCTTTGCCGGGTGAAGTTTCAGCCCGGAAAATAGTCCTGCCCTTTCGAAGCGATATGGTCGAAAAAATGAAAATAGCAAAAGGCGACTATGTCCTGGGGCGTCCGATGGGAGCAGGGTGCCCAATCCCTCATGTGCTTCAGGTAATTGAGGCCGAGGTGGTTACCGGGCTGCTTTACACCTGGGTAGTAGGCCCTGCTCATTCAAGGGATAACAAGGAAACCAAGGATGTAATAGCATATCACATGATCGGTTTTGAAGGCATTGCTACTGAAATAAATAAAGAACCTACGCCGGGTTCCCGCGCAACCTTTCTACCGGGCTTCTGTATGATGGACTTAAACCACACCGGACTGGTTAACATGGTTTTAAAGAAGAGTAATGGCCTACATGTCCGGATTGAAGATATCCGTATTCTCGCAGCCACAGATTAAATGAATGAGGGGGAAGCTGAAGAAGAATATTTTAGGTTCCCCCTTCTCTTTTCGCAAACTTTATATTTTTAAATCAATGCTGATATTGCTGTATGTTTTCAGTGAATATTTTTTAATGCAGGTAATTCCTGTTCAAGTACACTTTCCAGAACTATTTCAGGCAATGTTTGTAACCCCTCCCTAGCCAGTTGCTGCTCTTCGTGAGAAAAACCTGCATAATCCACATCTAATAACCAGGCCAGGTCTCGATCGATGCAGACAAGATCCTTCCGGCTGATTTGGGCCAAGTCGGCCCTGCCTAGGGCATAAGCGGCTAGCTTCATTTCTTCCACACAGGACTTGAGAAATTTAGCCAGGTGCTGCGCTCCTTTATCAATATTTAAGTTTTCCTTAAACTTGCCCAGGTAGAGGACAGTCTGTGGGGCAGGCTCAAGGGGCAAAGCTTTGTTCATCTGGGTCTGTAGCATCGCGATCAGCGCAATTGAGCCTATATATACCGCATTCGCCCCAAGCGCCAGGGCCTTGAGAAAGTGTCCGGGACTGACCAGGCCACCAGCGGCAATAACACTGGTATGGTCTTTAACCCCTAATTTATTTAGATGCTTGATCGTTCTGGATAAGGCATGCAAGGTCGGCAGTCCCACATCATCCTGTAGTATGGCCGGCCCGCCGTGAGTGCCCGCCTCCGCGCCATCAACCACAATGTAATCCACCCCTGCCTCCACCGCGATGTCCAGCTCTTTTTCCAGGTAATGGGTAGCAGCGAACTTGAGCCCTACAGGTACCCCGTATTCCTTACGTAACCTTTCCACTAGCCTGATAAAGTCTCTGGCGCTGTTTACGTCGGTCAATCGTGAATGAATAACTGCATTTTCACCCGGCTTCAGGCGCATAGCCTTGCGGAAGTCCGGCCCGATCTGGTGAGATTCCGTCCCCATTGGCGCAGAGGCCTGGGCTCCTTGTCCGAGCTGTATTTCAATGGCGTCAAGGCGGCTTAGCTGCTCTGGTGTATTCATCCAGCCGCCCCGGTTATACTGGCCGATGAAATATTTTGCCTCTTTTCTTTCCTCTTCAATTAAAGCCGCTTCACCGGAATTTGTGGCCGTTCCAGCCATAGACGCCCCCCGGGCCAGCGCTATTTTGGCTTTTAGGCTCAACGCTCCCCCGTAGGACATGCCACTAATGAGTACCGGTATCTCCAGGTGCAGTGGTTTTTGCGCCTCCGGCCCAATAGTGACCCCGGTCTGGATTTGCACCCCATCCTGGGTGGGCATCCGGAAAAGATGGACGGGGTTAAAAAGAAGCTTTTCCCAGGGGGAAAGGACTACCGGGCTTCCCAAAGGACGCTCAATAGGCTTTCCCGACTCTGCTCTCATTCCCGCCTCAATTATATTTCTGAAACCAATCTTTTGAGTAATAGGAAACATAGAATACATATTTTCAGTATACGGGTCCTGTAGCATACGGCTCATCATGCTGTCGGACATGGTATTGGTAATTTTGCGAGTTAGCCAGGCAAACAAAATCAGTCACCTGCCCTTTGGGTTATTTTGAATCACGTCAATAAAATTATTAAGCTTTTAGTTCAGGCTGTCGCACTAGTTTTTGCTCCCAGCTGATAATGGCGCTTTCAATGGCTTGCTGCCCGGCCACCGGCGTTTTGTACCAGTCCCGCTGGTGCATACTGTGAAATATTTTGGTGTGTAAGTTTTCTTCTTCCTCGTGATAACCATGTAAAGTTTCCCTTAAATGGCTATTGGCTGATTCTCTTTCAGCCAACATATAGGAGTCAATAAGCTGCTTTTGCATCTGCAGCGCGTCTGTGATCATGTCCCTGTCATCAAGTTCCACTACTTCATCTCCTTTCCTAAATCAATAAGTTTTGCCACTTAAACTGCGCATTTGTTCAATTAACCCGTCCAGGTGGCCCTGGTGAGCTCTTGTGCTCTCCTGGAAAATCTTTTTCAATTCTGCATCCTGGCAATTCTCAGCGTAGAACATAGATTTCTTTACCGCCAGTTCTTCAACCCCTAGTAATTCTTCAAGCTGAAGCAATTCCATTTGAGTTAGCTGCTCCATTTTTCCACCTCCTGCAACTTTTTTTTTATTTTCTCCGGGCCTCCTATTTATTATTCTTTTGGATATTTATCAGCACCTGAGAAAATAATGTTTGTATACCCGATCGGGCAATATCGTATGAAGGGGTTGTCACCAGATGCACATCAGTGACCGACCTGAAAATATTTACATGAACGCTGTTAGTATGGCCGGGGATTTAAGCACAATCATAGAAGCTTTGCTGAAAGGCCTGGAAAATCAGGTGGTATATCAGGATTGGCTTAACAAAATTAAAGAGTCCGTGAGCCAAACAAAGCAGTCACTGACCCCGGATCTAGTTCAGAGCACCGGGTCTATTCACCCTTTGCAGCCCTCAATGACCTGGTACCAGCAGATGCCATAACAGCTCTTGACACCGGTGAATTTAACCACTGGTTTGACCTGGGCTTTATGGGGGAACGTCAAGAAATCTTACTTTCCCAGCAAGTGGCGGAGTATCGGCTGTGGTCTTCCTGCCGCATCGGGGCAAAATTTACCTGCCCGGCAAAACGGTGATGGCTATTGTGGGCGATGGTGGATTAATATCATCAATAAGTGAGATTCTCACCTGCGTGCGCTACCACCTGGCCATCACCATTATTGTAGTCAAAAACGGTGTTTACAGTATAGAAAAAAACAAAATGTTATCCGAGGGTTTTACCCCTTCCGGGCATGAATTAACGACACCTGATTTTGTCCAGTTGGCCAAGTCATGCGGTATAGAAGGGTTCCCGATCAGGAACCCGGCAGATATTAGGGGCGCCGTCCGGCTTGCTCTCAAATCCGAAAAACCCGCGCTGTTAGAGGTACTTTGCGCTGATATTGAGTTGCCCAGGCGCCCAATATCCTAATGCGATAAGTAAAGACCATCGTCCGCATGCGCCTGGCGGGCAGTGTCATAAGTCGGGATATAGTCCACTCTCTGCTCTACCGGCATCGTTTCTTGATCACGAATTGACTTCAGTATTTGAAATATAGTGTAAGTATCGCCATATTCCAGCTCAGGGGTAACGGAGATCGGCTCGTGGCCGGTTACAGCCTGATATAAATTTAGAAGTTCATTATAGTAGCCCCGCTGCGGCCGGTAAGCTATTTGTTCGCACTTTCCGTCATTGTAGGCGACATTTATCGTGCCGCAATCCCTCTCCTCTAAAAAAATCATTCCTCTAGTCCCAAATATTCGCAGACCTACCATTGGCCTTTGCATTTCCTTGCCACTGCAGTAAAAAGAAAAATGACCGATTAAACCGCTTTTAAAAAGCATATTCACACAAATTATCGAGTAGGGCGCAAAATCATATTCTTGGGGACGACCAAAACCCTGGACCCTTTCGATAGCGCCAAAGATATGTCTTAAGGCAGCGATATCATGGACGCCGGTATCCAGGATGGCGCCTCCGGAGAATTCCGGGTGTTGGCGCCACTTTGTGGATGGAAACTTATTGGCGGTCATGTCCCCGGGAAAATTCACCACCCTGTTTTGCAAAAAGTATAAAATATCACCAATTCTTTTTTCCCTGATGTAGTCTCTGATGATATTAGTTTCTTCATTGTACCGGTAATTTTCCGCAATCATGATCGATACATTATATTTTTCGGGTAATTCCATAGCCGCTTTAGCTTCTGCCAAGGTTGAGGCCAATGGTTTTTCACATATGATCCATTTTCGTGTGCCTGCTACCAGCGAAGCAACATCCCTCGTAATCTTATAATTTAGCTCAATCGGGACCATAATATCAATGACATCAAGATCGTCTCGCATTACCATGTTCCGATACTCTGAATAATCTTTTTGCTGGGCAAGGTTCAGTTTTTTTACCCAGTAATTGGCCTTTGCAGGGTCCAGGTCGCAAACGGCAGCTATTTCAAATTTATCCGAAAGCTCCTGGTAGGCAGGATGATGCAATCTTTCAAAAGCCATTCCCGCCCCAATAATTCCGACCCTTAACTTTTTCACCTCAGTCACCCCTTTTTTTATTATTGTTTCCGCTAAACCAGATCATATTTATTAATCTTTTAGGGGGAATTTGTATGAAAAATAACTTCTGGCTTACCGTGGCTGCCCTTTCAGGCGTACCATTTATCATGGTTTTAGGTAATTCGATGCTTATCCCGGTTTTGCCCGACATTAAAAATGCCTTAAATCTGACAGCAATGGATGTTAGCTTACTAATAACCCTATTTTCCTTGCCAGCCGGCATAATTATCCCTATAGCCGGCTTTTTATCCGACCGTTTCGGCAGAAAAATAGTCATTATTCCCGCCATGATTATTTACGGCTTGGGGGGCCTGATTGCCGCCTTCGTCTCAATATTTTTAAAGCAGCACGTCTTTACGGTCATCCTGGCCGGTAGGGTGTTGCAGGGAATTGGGGCTGCAGGGACAGCGCCCATTGCTATGGCCTTATGCAGCGACCTTTTTCAGGGGAACGAACGCAGCCGCTCTTTAGGAATTATTGAGTCCTCCAATGGCCTAGGCAAGGTAATCAGCCCTATACTTGGCGCCGCCATCGGCTTGATTACCTGGTATGCCGCCTTTATTTTCTTTCCTGTAATTGTCGTTCCCGTTGTTATTGGGATGTGGCTACTGGTTAAAGAACCGCAGATGAACCGTACGCAGCAAAAGGTGTCCGAGTATCTAAAATCTGTGATTAGTATTTTTAAGAGTAAGACAGGCTTGTTACTGTCCTCTTATCTAGCCGGCGCAGTTGTTTTAATGGTCCTTTTCGGGGTGTTATTCTACCTTTCGGAATACTTGGAGCAGCAGTTTGGCCTGGAAGGTGTAAATAAAGGTCTTGTCCTGGCTATCCCGGTGCTGTTTATGAGCGTCACCTCCTTTGCCACCGGCTTTATCATTAAAAAGAAGAAAACCCTGATGAAATCCCTGGTAGTGACCGGTCTGGTGATCATGACTGCTGCACTCGCTTTCCTACCCCTGGCGGGAGGTGTCATCATCTACTTCGCGGCGATATCTATAATCGGCATTGGCACCGGCCTGGCCCTGCCCTGCCTGAACAACTTGATTACCAGCGCTGCCTCTATAGAAGAGCGCGGCATGGTCACCTCACTATACGGTAGCGTAAGGTTTTTTGGCGTGGCTTTTGGTCCACCTCTTTATGGTTATTTGATGGCGAAAAGTACCGACCTGATGTTCTGGAGCTCAGCCGCGCTTGCCCTGTTTTCTGCCATAATTGCCCTTATCTTCATTAAAGCTCAAGGTAGCGGAGAAACCCGGGAGCAGGGCACCGGAGAGACAAAAAAGCAGCCCAGGAAAGCTTTCAGGCTAATCCCAGTTCCGGCTAAAAAGCCTGAAAGCTAAAACCTTCTGAGACACAGCCATGAACGAATGCCTGTCATACCGGCAGCAGCTAAAAAACGCAATCCCTCCGCAGCACGGCTCACATTGCCCTGGTTAATATAGGCGGTATCTTTATACACATTAAAGAATACTATGTGATAAGAGGCCTGCCTCCGCCATTATGCAAATTGGTAGGCAGCGGGTATTAATCAGGGAGGCTGTCAAAGCGGCCGGAGAGGAGTGTCAGAATGGGAGCGCAGCCGGTTAATAACAAATGGATGGAGTTTATGCAATTTCCCATCAAAGGGCGCAGTCAAAAGCCACGCCATAAAGGTCTGACCATGATCCTGGATAAGGGCCTAGGAGTGGAGGAAACAAGAGGTTTACTGCAGACAGCGGGCGCCTATATCGACATGATTAAGCTGGGCTTCGGTACATCCGCCCTGTACCCGCAAAAAGTACTCAATGACAAGATCAATCTGATAAGAGACCATGGCATAGATGTCTATCCCGGAGGAACATTTTTAGAAATAGCCCTATTGCAGCATAAGCTTAAAGAATTTTTATCCATGGCTCGAACCCTAGGATATACAGCTATCGAAGTTTCGGACGGCACGGTTGGCATTTCTCCGGAGGTGAGAGCAAACGCAGTGGCCCAAGCTGCAGAATCTGGGTTTAAAGTCCTCACTGAAATCGGGAAGAAAAACCCCATGGACCGGGTACCTGTCGAAAAAACAGTAGAACAAATATATGCCGACATGAAAAACGGCGCCTACAAGATAGTCGTTGAGGGGCGGGAATCCGGCAGAGATACCGGGCTTTACGACCGGGAGGGACACCTGGCTAGGGAGCATGTAACTCTAATGCTGTCTGCCGTGGATAAGCCGGACCGGCTAATCTGGGAGGCGCCACTGAAAGAGCAGCAGGAGGAATTGATCTTAGACTTCGGCCCCGACGTGAATATGGGCAATATCCCGCCTTTTGAAGTTATCGCTCTGGAAGCACTGCGCGTTGGTCTGCGGGGTGACACCTTAAGATCGGTATTATAGATAAAAAAACCGTGGCACTAAGATAATAAAGCCCGCGACACTTTTTTTAATTCTACGAAGATGTCTTTTAACTAACTCCTGTTATATTTTCCTCGCTGTTTAGGTCAAATAACAATTATCAATAAATGAATCACTTGACTGCTATATATAGCCTCTCACGGTGACAAACTCTAATCTAAAGCGGCACAACATAACATACAATCATAACAAAGTGTACTATGCTTCCGGACATGATAAAAAGGTGA
>JAQVOX010000049.1 GCA_028702435.1 Desulfotomaculaceae bacterium
GTGGAAGTGGGTACATCTAATAATTCAATCGAGGAAGCGGTGCGCTCCGCGGTCCTTTTTGCTGATGTAGTTGCCCGAGTGATTACGAAATAAAAAAACAGTTGATACCATAACAGTTCCCGTCAGGTATCCATTACGAGGTGTTTTTGAGTGGGTTTCAAATATAAACTGGTGACACTGCTGTTTATTGTCGCAATTTGTTTGGCTATTTCCATAACTATTTACAATTTTAATAGTATCGTTGCACCAATAGAACCAGTTAGCGCCTTTCGCTTTGAAAACTCTGAAGTTGGCGTTTATCACCTGGAGTTTCTGGGAGAAGGCCTGCTGGTGGCCGGGCCGGTTATAAACGACCCTACCGGCTTACTTCTGGAGCACATGGCTACCCTCCGTGAAAAATGTTTTGAAATTTTTCATCCTCCTCAAATTAAATCTATTTGAAGAGGATGAAAAACTGAAGAGTAGAACCATGAAAACATAATAGAGGAAATATATTAGTTAAGGCCTTCCCTTCACTTGATGGGCAGGTCTTTATGATTGATACCCACTTCTATCAATGGTATAATACTGTGATTGTCTTCTAAGCAATAAGGAGGAGTGAAGCCGCTAATGGAGTGGGAGAAGAAGGACAGTATTCGTAATTTCTGCATTATTGCCCATATTGATCATGGTAAGTCGACCCTGGCGGACAGGCTCCTGGAATATACCGGAGCACTAAGCGGTCGGGAAATGACCAACCAGGTACTTGACCAGATGGATCTAGAGCGCGAACGGGGTATCACCATCAAGATGCAGGCCGTGAGACTGAACTATCGGGCCAGAGATGGCCGGGAATATCAGTTGAACTTGATTGACACTCCGGGACATGTAGACTTTTCCTATGAGGTGTCTCGCAGCCTAGCGGCTTGTGAAGGAGCCCTTCTGGTAGTAGACGCATCCCAAGGGATCGAGGCCCAGACCCTGGCCAACATTTATCTGGCTTTGGAGCATAATCTAGAGATAATCCTGATCATTAACAAGATCGATCTGCCTAGCGCAGAGCCGGAAAGGGTAAAACAAGAAATTGAGGATGTGATCGGTCTGGATACCGCCGGGGCTGTTTTGGCCTCTGCCAAAAGTGGAACCGGGGTGGAAGATATCCTTGAGCAGATTGTAGTTAAAGTGCCCCCTCCCGGCGGGCAGGTTGAAGCCCCATTAAAGGCGTTGATTTTCGATTCCCACTATGACTCCTATAAGGGAGTTATTGCATATATTCGCGTCGTTGAAGGCACTGTAGTAAACGGCATGAAGATAAAAATGATGGCCACTGGTGAAGAGTTTGAGGTCAATGAGGTGGGGATTTTTCGTCCGTCTCTCACCTCCATTGGTGCACTACGCACAGGTGAGGTTGGCTTTATCGCCGCTAGTATAAAAAATGTTAAGGACTGCCAAGTTGGGGACACGGTTACTGATGCCCAGTGTCCGGCAGCGGCGTCGCTGCCAGGCTACCGCAAAGCTACTCCGATGGTGTACTGTGGCCTATATCCTGCTGATAATATCCAGTATGAAGATCTTAGAGAAGCTATGGTGAAGCTCAATCTTAATGACGCTTCTTTAATATATGAGCCTGAGACTTCGGAGGCGCTGGGGTTTGGCTTTCGCTGCGGCTTTTTGGGACTATTGCATATGGAGATCGTGCAGGAGCGGCTTGAACGTGAATACGGGCTTAACCTGATTACTACCGCCCCTAATGTAGTTTATCGGGTTACAATCACCACCGGGGAAATAATCGAGATTGAAAACCCTAGCAAATTACCACCGTCAGGTATGATTGAGCTAATCGAAGAGCCTTATGTCAAAGCGATCATCATGTGTCCGAAAGACTACGTTGGTCCGGTAATGGAACTTTGCCAAGAGCGGCGTGGTAATTTTACTAACATGGAGTATATGAGTGCGAGCCGGGTGATCTTAACGTATAACCTACCTCTAAGCGAAATAATTTTTGATTTCTTTGATCAACTCAAGTCACGGTCTAGAGGCTACGCTTCCCTTGATTATGAATTATTAGGGTATAAACAATCCAACCTGGTCAAACTGGACATAATGATCGCAGGTGAGGTACTGGACGCACTGTCCGTGATCATTCACCAGGATAATGCCTATTATCGGGGTCGTCTCCTAGTGGATAAACTAAGGAAGCTGATCCCGCGCCAACTTTTTGAAATACCTATTCAGGCTTCCATTGGTAATCGGGTGATCGCCAGAGAAACTGTTAAAGCGATTCGCAAAAATGTCCTGGCTAAATGCTACGGGGGAGACATTACCCGCAAGCGCAAGTTGCTGGAAAAACAAAAGGAAGGTAAGAAGCGGATGAAACAGGTGGGCAGCGTGGAAATACCGCAAGAGGCTTTCATGGCGGTATTGGGCATTGAAGGCAAGTAAAGATAGAAGGTAAGATAAGGTAGATAAATGAGCCGTTATTTGCGGCAGTTAAAGCCAATCCTGGTGAAAGAAGTTTAGGTTTGTCTCCAGGAATCGGAGAAACAGAGGGTGCTGATGAGGTGTTGAGAAGGCGTGGTTGAGCAGTATACCTACCTTAAACCATTGGGCTTGTACATTCACGTGCCTTTTTGCTTGAAAAAATGCTGTTATTGCGATTTTACCTCTTATCCTTACTCGGAGGCGGCTGCCGGCGTCTATCTTGATGCGTTGTTTAAAGAGATTGAACTGTACAGCCAGGGCTTGCCAGGCTGGGATAAAGCACTGGCAAGCATTTTTATTGGCGGTGGGACACCTACTTGCCTGCCGTCTAGGAGTCTGACGGCTGTTCTGGACAGGCTTTCCGAGGTTTTTTCTCTATTGCCCGGCTGCGAGGTGACTATCGAGGCCAACCCGGGCACAGTCGACCGGCAAGCCTTGATTGAATTAAGAAAAGGTGGGGTAAACCGTCTCAGCCTGGGGATCCAGGCTTTCCAGGACCAACTTTTGAGCATGCTGGGGCGTATCCATACTGCCGCTGAAGCGGTTGAAACTACCCGTGCAGCCAGAATGGCGGGGTTTGAAGATCTTAATCTTGACTTCATCTTTGGCATTCCGGGACAGACCTTGGCGGACTGGCAGGAAACCTTAAGCCTGGCAGCAAGTTTGGAGCCGGAACATATTGCGGTCTATGGTCTTCAGTTGGAAGCGGGAACCCCATTGGAGAATCTGGTATCCCGGGGCAAAATTCAGCCGTGTTCCGAAGATTTGGAGCTTTTCCTATACCAGACAGCCATTCAATACTTATCTGGACAGGGCTACGTTCATTATGAGATTTCCAACTTTGCGCGCCCCGGCCGAGAGTCAATCCATAACCTAGGCTACTGGCTGAACCGGTACTATCTGGGGCTAGGCCCTGCGGCACACTCTTATCTGCCATGCGGGCGCTATGCCAATGAATCTACTCTGGAGGGCTACGCTGGTCGCCTCGCACAAGGGGAGTTGCCGGTTTCCACCACGGAGGCCGGAACAGTTAGAACGGAAATGGCAGAGACGATGTTTCTGGGACTACGTCTGATCAGTGGAGTTGATCTGACAGCTTTTTACCAGCGTTTTGGCCGGCGTGTTGAGGATGTATACCGGTTGGAAATCACCCGCTTACTAAAGGCCGGGTTTGTTGAGTTTGCCAATGGGAGACTGCGTCTTACTGCGGCAGGCTTGCCGTTAGCCAATGAGGTATTTATCGAATTTTTATAAAAAGAGAAAGTTTATCGCTGTGCCTCAACTATTATAGTAAATATTTATAACCTTTTCTTGAATTCACTTGACAATTCATTTGACAAATGCTATTTTCTATTTAGAGGTTTTTAGCACTCAATAGAGTAGAGTGCTAACAAGAAGGGGGGTTCGGCATAATAATGGACGATCGCAAGCAAAAAGTATTGTTAGCTATCGTTCACGATTACATCAAGACCGCTGAACCAGTTGGATCTCGAACCATTGCTAGAAAGTACCAGTTAGGGGTTAGCCCGGCTACAATCCGTAATGAAATGTCAGATCTTGAAGAGCAGGGATTTATTGAACAGCCCTATACTTCAGCAGGCCGTATTCCGTCTGAGCGAGGCTACCGCTATTATGTCGATTTCTTAATGAGAAAGCAAGAATTATCCAAGGAAGAAGAAGAATTAATCCGGCGGGAGTATGAGGTTAAAGTTAGGGATGTCGGACAGGTGATTCAAAAGACCGGCCAGCTCCTCTCGCAATTAACTCATTATACAGCTATGGTGCTTCCCCCGCGTATTGGGATCAGCAACATTAAGCATATTCAAATTGTCTATATGCATCAATCACAGGCGATGGTCATCGCTGTTATGGATAATGGTACTGTGCAGCACCGGTTAATCGAGATCCCGGAAAGTATAACTGCTTTGGATATGGAGACCATATCCAAGGTGCTCAACGCCAAGCTTCAGGGCCAGGCGATGAAAAGCATCAAGCTTACCCTGATCAAAGATATTTATTACGAGTTGGCCAGACACAGGAATCTTCTGGACTTGGTTATGGAATTGGTGCAGGAAAGTCTGACCCTTGAATTCGAGGATAAGATTTACCTTGGCGGGGTATTTAATATGTTAAACCAGCCTGAATTTCGCAATGTGGAAAAAATTAAGACAATGCTCAGCATTATGGAACAGGAAAAACTTCTTTGTGACCTTCTGGAAGGTGGGGCCGGGGATGAGGGCGTGACAGTGCGCATCGGTGGTGAGATCGATCAGTTGGATATAAAAGAGTGCAGCATGATCACCGCTCCTTATTCAATTCGGGGCCGTAAGATGGGTTTTATCGGAGTGCTGGGTCCGACTAGGATGGAGTATGCAAAGGTTATTAGTGTAGTGGATTATATGACAAAACACCTCTCCCAGACTCTGGAGCAGATGATCCGGGGCAGGAAGAAATAGGGGGAATCGTATTTGAGCCTTAAGAAAGAAGCGATTTCCGGCTCCGATGTGGATGAAAAGTTAGCCGCCTTAATGACCAACTCAAATGCTATCCGGGCTATTGCCTCAGCGGTGGAAGGTACTCTAGGGCCTAAGGGGCTGGATACCATGCTGGTTGACAAATTTGGTGAGGTAGTAATCACGAACGATGGTGTAACAATTTTGACGATGATGGAGGCCAATCATCCTGCCGCCAGGATGTTGATCAATATTGCGAAGGCGCAACAGGAAGAGGTCGGGGATGGTACCACTACGGCTACGGTAATGGCCGGGGCGCTGGTTGGCGCCGGGGTAGAACAGGTGGCCAGGGGGGTACCGGTAGCGCGGGTTATTGAAGGGCTACGCACCGGCTTGCAAAAAGCTCTTGAAGCCATGAGCAAACATGCCAGCCCGGTTAATGGCCTGGAGGACCTGATAGTACGGCAGGTGGCACTGGTAGCAAGCCGTGAGCATGAAGATATAGCCGGCCTGGTAGTAAAGGCAGCAGTATTGATTGGTGAAGAGAAACTTAAAGACCCTTTCTTTAAATTTTCAGATACGATCGTAGCTGATGAAGGGGCGGAAAACCAGGTTTTTATGGGTGTTATTATCAACAAAGAGCGCATGAACCGCCAGATGCCAAAAGAACTGGAGCAAGTAAAAGTTTTGATCATTGATGATGCTCTCGAGCCGGAGGAGATTGATGAGGAGGCGTTAGGCACCGAGACGGGTTTCAGCCGTTACCTGCAACTTCAGGCTGAGTTTAAGGAGAATGTCAAAAAAATAGCGGGTTTGGGAGTGGGGCTGGTCCTGGTTGACCGCGGGGTAGATGATGGGGCCGAGGAGGTCCTAACGGACAGGGGGATCATGGTTGTCCAGCGGGTTGCCGGCAAGGAGCTACGCAAGGCTACAGAACTTGTGGGTGCCAGGATGATTAAACGTACCGGTCTTAAAAAATCTATCGATGAGTTAGAAAAATATTTGGGGCATGCGGATAAAATATACAATGACGAAAAGCTTGAGCAAGTATGGATCATGGGCGGAAAAGGTAAGCCTATGGCTACTGTTCTGGTGGGAGCAGCCACTGCCGAGGTTGTAGGCGAAAGAGAGCGTATTGCGAAAGACGCTGCTTCATCAGTGCAGTCTGCTATTAAGGGTGGTGTGGTTCCTGGAGGGGGAGCTGTGGAGTTGGCAGTAGCCCACGAGGTGGAAAAGATCAGGGATGGCATGAGGGGTATGGCTGCCTATGGGGTAGACTGCGTGGTAGAAGCTTTGGAGCGGCCAATGACACAAATCGTAGCCAATGCCGGTTTTAATCCCCTGGAGAAGCTGGGCGATGTCATTGCTGCCCAGGTTGAGACCGGTAAAAGTTCACTGGCAGTTGATTGTGACAATGGTGAGGTTACTGATATGTATCAATTAGGTATTGTTGACCCGGCGAATGTAAAGATCTATGCTCTTAAAGCAGCCGGCGAAGTAGCCGAAGCTATTTTAAGGATAGACACCATCATTAAAAAGCGGGAAGAAAAAGATATCCATAACAAAGGCGAGGTAAAGTGAATATTTCAGCGTGGTTTATAATTAGGTCACTGATGATGGTGAGGTATTAACTACTTGCGAGGTGGTATTACATGAGTCAAGAAAGACAAGAAACTCAGAAAAATCAGGAAACTAATTATGAGACAAGGCAAAATGAAGCCGGAACAGGAACTGTTGAAGAAACAGATCTGAATGTTTTACGGTCACAGCTTGCAGAGCAACAAAAACTTGCAGAGGATTATTTCAATCGTCTGGCTAGAGTCCAGGCTGACTACGACAACTTTAGGAGGCGGACGCACCAGGAAAAAGACGATTTTTATAAATATGCTTCTGAGAATCTAATAGTGGCTTTATTGCCGGTGCTCGATAATTTTAAGAGGGCGTTGGCAGCGGAGGGTGAATCTGTGGAAAGTTTTAAGTCCGGGGTGCAGATGATTTTCCGGCAACTTATGGATGTCCTTGAGGCTGAAGGTTTGACTCCCGTGTCAGCTGTTGGTGAACAGTTCGATCCAACCAGGCATGAGGCAGTGTTGCAGGCCGAAACTGATGAGTATCCTGACAATACAGTGATTGAGGAATTTTCACGAGGCTATTGTCTGAAAGAAAAAGTTATCAGGCCGGCTATGGTCAAGGTCGCCAGATTATCCTAAATTTAAGTGTTTAATATTATATTATAGAACAGGAGGTCTAAAATATATGTCTAAAATAATCGGAATTGACCTGGGTACCACCAACTCCTGTGTGGCAGTAATGGAAGGTGGAGAAGCAGTAGTTATTCCTAACGCCGAAGGCGCTAGAACAACTTCTTCTGTGGTAGGTTTTTCAAAATCTGGTGAGAGACTGGTAGGCCAGGTTGCAAGACGACAGGCTGTTAGCAACCCGGAACGGACAGTCAGCTCCATTAAACGTTACATGGGTACCGATTATAAAGTGAATATTGATGGTAAAGATTATACACCCCAGGAAATTTCAGCGATGATTCTGCAAAAGATGAAATTAGAGGCAGAGGCTTACCTTGGTAGTAAAGTTGATAAGGCCGTGATTACTGTACCCGCTTATTTCAGTGACTCGCAGCGGCAGGCGACCAAGGACGCCGGCAAAATCGCCGGCTTGGAGGTTCTTAGAATTATCAACGAGCCTACAGCTGCTGCTCTTGCTTACGGTCTAGATAAAGGGGAAGAGCAAACCGTCCTGGTATTTGACCTGGGTGGCGGTACTTTTGACGTATCGATCATGGAACTAGGCGACGGTGTGTTTGAGGTAAAGGCAACCAGCGGCAATAACCGGCTGGGCGGCGATGACTTCGACGAGAGGGTTGTGGAATATCTTGCGGATCAATTTAAGAAAGAAACAGGAATTGACCTGCGCAATGACAAAATGGCCATGCAACGTCTCAGGGAGGCCGCAGAAAAGGCTAAAATAGAACTTTCGGGCGTAGCTACTAGCAACATCAATCTGCCTTTCATTACTGCCGATGCTAGTGGACCTAAACACCTTGATATCACCCTAACCCGGTCTAAGTTTGAGGAACTGACTGCCGACTTGATTGAAAAGACCATGACTCCTACCCGCCAGGCCCTGTCTGATGCCGGGATACAGCCCAAGGATATCGACAAGATCCTGCTGGTGGGGGGTGCTACCAGAATGCCCGCAATGCAGGAGGCGATCCGCAAGTTTTTAGGTAAAGCGCCACACAAAGGGATCAACCCCGATGAGTGCGTTTCTATTGGCGCTGCAATACAAGGCGGGGTCCTAGGTGGTGAGGTTAAAGACGTATTGTTGCTGGATGTGACACCGCTTTCCCTTGGTATTGAAACGTTAGGCGGGGTGTCTACCAGGCTTATTGAGCGTAACACCACCATTCCTACTGCTAAAAGCCAGGTTTTTTCCACTGCAGCGGATGGCCAGACTTCTGTTGAGATACACGTACTCCAAGGTGAACGCCAGATGGCTGCGGATAACAAGACACTGGGCCGCTTTACGCTTACCGGTATTCCGCCCGCGCCTAGGGGTGTGCCGCAAATCGAGGTCAAGTTTGATATTGACGCTAACGGTATTGTTAACGTTTCCGCCAAAGATATGGGCACAGGTAAGGAGCAGAGCATGACTATCACTGCTTCCACTAACCTCAATGAAAAGGAAATCGACCAAATGGTTAAGGAAGCTGAGAAGCACGCTACAGAGGACAGCAGGCGTAAGGAAGAGGTAGAGGTGCGCAACCAGGCTGACAGTATGGTTTACCAGGCCGAGAAGACGATCAAAGACTTCAAGGACAAAGCAGATGCTGCTGCCATCGATAAGTTGCAGAAGGCTACCGATGAATTGAAAGAGTCTATGAAAAGCGGTAGCATAGATACAATTAAGGCTAAACTGGAGAGTATAAACGGCCCGCTATACGAGTTGACGGCGGCGATGTACCAGAAGACCGGGCAAGATCAGGGCCCGGCGGGTGATCCTTCCGGTGCCGGTCAGGCCGGCGGTGCGGGACCGGGCAGCAAGGACAATGTTGTTGACGCCGATTTTGAAGTAAAAGAAGACAAATAACAAAAACGAATATATAATATTATAGAAACCTTTGAAGGGGAATTCCGGTTCCCCTTTCCTTATGTTTTAGTTTAAGGTGGGTGGATAGATGACCAAGCGGGACTACTATGAAGTGCTGGGCGTATCACGGAATGCGACCGGCGATGAGATAAAAAAGGCCTACCGCAAGCTTGCTCGCCAGTACCATCCGGATGCTAATCCGGGTGACCAAAACGCAGAGGCCAAGTTTAAGGAACTCAATGAGGCCTATATGGTTCTGAGTGATCCGGACAAAAAGGCTAAATATGATCATTTTGGTCATGCTGATTTCAATGGGCAGGGCTTTGGAGGTTTCGGTGGCGGAGGATTTAGTGACTTCGGTGGTTTTGGTGATATCTTTGATATGTTTTTTGGGGGGGGCGGCCGCAGGCATAACGGCCCTGAAAAAGGTTCCGATATCCGGGCTGACATTGAGATTAGTTTAAAAGAGGCTGCCTTTGGGCTGGAACGTGAGCTCAAAGTGCCACGTGTGGAAACCTGCGGCACCTGTGGGGGCAGTGGGGCGGCTGCGGGCAGTAAGCCCAAGACATGTTCGACCTGCAACGGTACCGGCCAGGTACAGTTTTCGCAGAGCACTCCTTTTGGGCGTGTAGTCCAGTCCCGTAGCTGCGACCGCTGTCATGGAGTAGGTAAAATTATTGAGAAGCCCTGCCCTACTTGCCGCGGCGCCGGCCAGGTACGTAAAACGCGCAAAATTAAGGTCAGCGTACCGCCCGGGGTGGACAATGGGTCCCGCTTACGGCTGGCGGGAGAAGGGGAAGCCGGCTTGCGCGGTGGCCCTTCCGGTGATCTTTATGTTTATATCCACGTTAAACAGCACCGTGTTTTTGAGCGGGAAAGGGACGATATAATTTGCGAAGTACCGATTTCATTTGCCCAGGCGGCACTTGGTAGTGAATTAGAGGTACCCACCCTGGATGGCAGCGCTAAATTAAAAGTCCCTGAAGGTACCCAGACCGGAACCGTTTTCCGAATGAAAGGCAAGGGTATTCCTCATCTGAACGGCTACGGCCAAGGGGACCAACATGTCGTGGTAAAAATTGTCACCCCCACTAACCTAAACGACAGACAAAAAGAACTTTTAAAAGAGTTTATTAGTCATGACGTAGGTCAACCGCAGGACTCAAATAACAAGAGCTTTTTCGGAAAAATGAAAGAAGCCTTTAAAGGGTAGAATAACAGAGGAGAGTGTCGGGTGGACTGGCTGGAAATTTCTGTTTGCACTCATGCCGCAGCTATAGAAATCGTTGCCGATTTGTTTGATGAAATGAGAACAGGAGGAGTAATTATTGAAGACCCTGCTGTTATTATTAAATATGCGCAAGAGATTCACCCGGATGAGTGGGGTATTTCTAAAAAAGTATCTATAACCGATCTGCCCGTAGTAAAGTCATATCTTCCAGTAGATACAAACCTGAAAAGCCGGCTTTACGGTTTTTATGAGGCTTTAAATCAGCTGGCCCTTAGCCCCCTGCCTCAAGTGAGCACACGCAGAGTAGCTGATGAAGACTGGGCTAATAACTGGCGGGCTTATTACAAGCCGGTAAGAGTTGGACGGCGGTTGGTGATTAAACCGTACTGGGAACAGTGGCACTGTAGCAGCAGTGATTTGGTTATTGAAATGGATCCCGGCATGGCTTTTGGTTGCGGAACTCACCCCACTACTTCTTTATGCCTGCGCTTGCTGGAGAAGTACCTTCATAGCGGCGCTACAGTTTATGATGTTGGTACCGGTTCAGGTATCCTGGCCATAGCAGCTGCCAAATTAGGAGCCAGGCGGGTAGTAGCGGTAGATGTGGACGAGGTGGCCTGCCAGGTGGCCAGCGGTAATGTTGAAAAAAACCAAGTAGCAGGACTAGTACAAGTAGTGCAGGGTAATCTACTTGATCTGGTGGAAGGCAAAGCTGACCTAGTGGTAGCAAATATTATCGCCAGCGTAATCACCGGCTTTACCCCGGCTGCAGCAAGAGCGCTGGTTCCTGGTGGTCTGTTTATTGCTTCGGGCATTATCAGCAGCCGTGCGCAGGAGGTGCGCACAGCAATAAAAGAGGCTGGGCTGGTCGTAAGCGAGCAATTACATGAAGACCAGTGGGTGGCTTTTGTAGGAGATAAAATAAGGGATGAATAATGAACCGGATTTTTTTAACACCAGTTACCCTCATTTCTTTATTTCAGCGGACCAAATTGAAGATAACCGAGTATCCCTGAACGGTCCCGATGTCATTCATATCACAAAAGTACTTCGCCTGCGCCCAGGTGAAAACTTGATTTGTATGGATGGCCGGGGGAAATCTTATCTGGTGGAAATAGAAAAATTTTTCATGGGGGAAGTGATTTGTACAGTTCAAAAGGAAATCCCCGCTCCAGCCGCTTCCCCCCTCAGAGTTACTTTAGTACAGGGAATTCCCAAGGGCGATAAAATGGATCTAATCATCCAGAAAGGAACCGAGCTAGGGGTAAACTTGGTAATTCCGCTTCTATGTGAGCGGACGGTGGTTAAACTGGATGAAGCTAAGACCTTGATGCGATTGAAACGATGGCAAAGGATTGCCTTGGAAGCAGCTAAGCAATGCCGTCGTATTGACGTTCCGGAAATATGCCGGCCAAAAGGCTGGGAGCAAGTGTGGACTACCCTATCGCCGGGGGCCGCAACCCTGATTCTCTGGGAGGAAGAAGTTGAATACTCTTTTAAGGAATTTTTTCGGCAGCACCCTGAATTGAAAGCTATTAACATATTTATCGGTCCGGAGGGTGGATTCACGCGCGAGGAAGTGGAACGCACCAGGTTTCATGGTGTCCGCCCGGTTACTCTAGGACCGCGGATTCTACGCACCGAAACTGCAGGCCTGGCTGTATTGGCATTGGTCCAGTACCAGTGGGGCGACCTGGGAGGGTGATCAGGTGAAAAAGAAGCGGGTGGCTATAGCCACCCTAGGCTGTAAGGTAAACCAGTACGAGTCTGCTGTCCTGACCGGGCTATTACGAGAGCGGGAATACCAGGTGGTGGATTTCGGTGATATTGCTGATGTTTATATAATCAATACCTGCACCGTAACCCATTTGAGCGACCGTAAGTCCAGGCAATTGATCCGCCGGGCTGCCGGCTCAAATCCTGAGGCATTGATTGCTGTAACCGGCTGCTATGCCCAAACTTCCCCGGGGAAGGTATTGGAAATACCGGGTGTGGATTTGGTAGTGGGCACCAGGGACCGGGTCGAACTGGTAGACTTGGTTGAAAAGGCAGTAAAAGGCCATGGCCCGGTGAATGCTGTGCGTAATTACGAGGCAGGTGAAGAATTCGAAGAGGTTCCATCCCTCCCTCTGCAGGAAAGGGCGCGTGCCTTTTTGAAAATTCAGGACGGCTGCAATAATTTTTGCACCTACTGTATCGTTCCGCTTGCCAGGGGGCCGCTACGCAGTAGACAGCCGGAAAAAGTGATTGAGACCGCGCTTAAGCTAGTGGCGGCAGGTTTCAAGGAAATTGTCCTTACTGGCATTCATACCGGCTCTTATGGTCATGACCTGGCGGAAGATATCACCCTGGCCGGCTTATTCCAACGACTGGCAGCTATCCCTGGCTTGCTGAGGCTTCGTTTGAGCTCGATCGAACCCAATGACATAACTCCTGAATTGGTTGAAACCTTGTCTAGTTCTCCCGTTTTTTGCCGCCACTTACATGTGCCGCTACAGAGTGGTGATGATCAGGTTCTGCAAAGAATGGGCCGGCAGTATACTACATGGGAATATAGCCGCCTAATTAATGTGCTGAGAGAAAATATCCCCGGACTTGGCTTGTCTACTGATATTATGGTTGGGTTTCCTGGTGAAACAAGTGAGTACTTTGATAATA
>JAQVOX010000050.1 GCA_028702435.1 Desulfotomaculaceae bacterium
ACTCCGAGCTGCTGTATAATCATAAGGCCCTGCTGTTTTCCAGGGACAAAAACCTGCTGGCCTTTCCCGTCAGCCTGGCCGAGGTAAAGGGCGGTGAGGCGCAGGGTGGCATGCCCGCGTATGGCGAGTTCACCTACCAGGGCGCTTATGTCTATAATGTTGACCTGGCCAATGGCTTTGCGCTGAAGGGGCGGATCAGCCACCTTTCGGACCAGGACTATCTGATGGCGGGTAATCATTGGTATCACAGCGACAAAAACGTAAGCAGGATTCTATATGTTGACGATGTGCTTTATACTCTGTCAGGAAAATACATTAAGGCCAACAGCTTAGACAGCCTGGCGGAAATAGGGACTCTGGAGATAAAATAAATTACTCCTGACTGCTTTACCAAGGTATTTAAAAAAACAAAAGGATCTACCAAAAAGCAGGTAAGATCCTTTTGTTGCTTTCTTTGAATTTGGTTTTTTAGTCATCTTCGACAAGGAACTTAGGAAATGGCAGCAGAAAAGGTTACTTAAAAATTACAGGTGTTTATTAAATGACAGAAATTAAAAGATCATCCGGATTGGATATAGTAAAAAGCTTTGCAATATTATTTGTAGTAGGTGTGCACTTTTTTTTAAACACTAATTTTTATAGTGTTTCTATTGAAGGCGTCAGCATGATTTTTCAGCTTGAATGCCGGTGGATATTTATTATATGTGTGCCGTTATTTTTATTGCTTACCGGATACTTACAATCAAATAAAGAATTAAACATTAATTACTTTAAAAAAATTATATTTATCCTGGGTATATATTTATTTTATTCTTTAGCTTCTATAATCATGAAGGTGGTTTATTTCGGACAACAGGGCTCAGCTATGAAATGGGTTTCAGATATATTAAGTTTTCAGGCGAATGGTTACTCCTGGTATATCAATATGTATATTGGGTTATTTGTACTAATACCTTTTCTAAATATAATATTCAACAATATCAAGCAAAAGAAAGAACACCAGATGCTGTTACTGGCTATGGTTTTTTTAACGTTGCTCCCCGGTTTTTTAAACTCTATCCCGCTTGTTCCCGGCAGAGCTAGTTATCCAATTCTTCCAGACTACTGGATTAATTTTTATCCGGTTACATATTACTTTATTGGATGCTACCTCAGAAAATATCAGGTCGTAGTCAACCAAGCTTTTGCAATAGTTGTCTTCATCGGAATTACAGTTCTGGAAACCATTTTGACTTATTGTTTTTCTTGGGGAAAGACTTTTACCTATGTTATTGGTGACTATGGCTCCCTGCTGGTGGCGATCCAGGCAGTTTCTTTCTTTCTGATTTTTTACAAAACTAATATAAACAATAAATATGCAAGGGGGTTGCTTGGGCTTATTTCTGCGGTATCCTTGGATATATACCTTTGTTCTTATATAACTGATCAGATTATATACAATTTTGTGATGGAAAAGATATTTATTTCCCAGCAGCAGGTAATTCTTATTGCAGTGCCTGCAGTGGCGATTTCATTCACTATTGCTCTTATTGTGGCGGTAATAAGATATAAGGTAACCGGGGCTGCTTCTAAATTGTTTGTGCCCCGGGCCAACCAATGAATCAGTTTGCAGCAAAAATATTACCCTCTAAACCATTGACAGAAGCACTTATTTGCTGGTAGAATCCATATTATATTTAAAGACGATGAAAGGGAATAGTAAGTGTTTGGCCGGGATCAGAGAGCCGCCGGGTGGTGTAAGGCGGTGGAAGGCTTAGCGCAGAACTCTCCCTGGAGTAGCCGGCCGAAATCAACCGTGAGACTAGGCCCGGACGGAGCTTCCGCCGTTAAAAGGAAGAGGATATCGGATTTTTTATCCCGTATCCTTTGGAGTGAACGGCATTAAGTCGTTAATTTGAGTGGTATCGCGAAGGTGAACCCTGCGTCTCAAAATAGGCGCAGGGTTTTTTATTTTGCGTGAGGAGGTGGTGTTGATGGAATCAGACCTTAGTGATCTTTTCAGGTGTCTAGTTTTAGGAAATAATAAAATATTACAAGGGGGATCATTTGATGCGCAGGCTGTATATATTCGATACCACCTTAAGGGATGGGGAGCAATCACTAGGGATTACTTTGAATGCTGCGGAAAAACTTGAAGTTGCCAGGCAACTGGCCAGGCTCGGAGTGGACGTGATTGAGGCGGGCTTTCCGGCCTCCTCGCCAGGGGACGCAGACGCGGTAAGTGTAATTGCCAGGGAAGTAAAAGGGGTCTCTATTTGCGGCCTGACCCGTGCTGTTGAAAGTGACATCGACTGTTGTGCCGAAGCCCTGCATGCGGCTGAATATCCAAGAATTCACACCGGGATTGGGGTATCTCCGGTACATATGGAGAAAAAGCTAAAGCTTGCGCCGGAATGTGTGCTCGAAACGGCAGTAGCAGCGGTAAAGCACGCCAAAAAATATGTCGGTGACGTTGAGTTTTATGCAGAGGACGCTTTTCGCAGCGATCGGGCCTTTATTGCCGCTGTAATCGAAAATGTAATCGAGGCCGGCGCTACGGTAGTTAATATTCCTGATACCGTAGGTTATGCCACTCCTTTTGAATATGAAGAGCTGATCACTTATCTGATGAATAGTGTTAGAGGGATTGAGAAGGTAGTGGTGAGTGTGCACTGTCATGATGACCTGGGTATGGCCACCGCCAATTCGCTGGCCGGCATCCTGGCCGGGGCAGGACAGATTGAGGGGGCTATTAACGGGATTGGTGAGCGGGCCGGAAATACCTCGCTGGAAGAAGTTGTCATGGCCGTCTATACCCGGCGTAATCAATACGGGCTGGAGATGAGGGTAGACACCAGGGAAATATCAGCTACCAGCAGGCTGGTGTCCAGGGTGACCGGGGTGCCGGTGCCTGCTCATAAAGCTATCGTCGGTTCGGGGGCCTTTATGCATGCTTCCGGCATCCACCAGGACGGCATTTTGAAGGATCGGTCGACCTACGAAATAATTCAGCCTGAGATTATTGGCGGGGTGTGCAGCACAATCAACTTGAGTGCACGGTCCGGCAGGCATGCACTCAGGCACCGTTTGCAGGAATTAGGATACCAGTTGCACGAAGAGGAATTAGAGAAGGTTTACCCGGAGTTTTTACAATTGGCTGATCTGAAAAAAGAAATATTTGATCAGGACCTTCATGCCCTGATGGGAATGTCCGCATCCGGCAGCAACTGGATTACGTTAAAGAATATTGCCGTAGCCACCTCCGGTGTTTCTACCGCCACCGCTACTATATCCGTTGATATCGGCGCCAATAGCTGTATTGACGCTGCCTGCGGCAACGGCCCGGTTGATGCTGTGTTTAAGGCCATCGATCGACTGACCGGTATAGAGGTACGGCTTGAAGATTATTCTTTGCACTCGGTGACCCGGGGCAGTGAAGCGCTGGGAGAAGCGACAGTCAAGCTTCGCTCCGGTGATAATGGGCTGGTGGTGGGCAAGGGAATCAGTATTGATGTAATTGAGGCCAGCACCAAAGCCTACGTTAATGCACTGAACAAAATAAAGATGTAACTTAAAAAGAGGAGGCTTCTGCCTCCTCTTTTTACTATCTTTTTACTGTATAAACGCAAGAACCATACTTCGCTTCTTTACTGTAATCTCCGGAATTCACTTACGTTCTTTATATTTATGTTTCTGCGACAATTTTACCCATGTTGCTTGTATCGTAACCACCTATATTACTAAATTCACTTTTGAAAGCTACAGAACGGATAATATTTAACATTGTTTCAATTTCAAGTGTTTGGAAGTCCTCCTTTTTTACAACTAAATCATACCGTTCTTTTTTGAGAGGAACAAAATCAATATTATCAACCTGTTTCGCTATCTTTTCGCTACCTACTGCCACATCAGCTTCTCCGCTGCTTACGGCACTGGCAACTGCCAAATGAGACTGGTTTTCTTTCTCATACCCTCTAATTGAGCCACCGTATGTTCCTAGGAGTTTTAAATTCTCGTCCAGAAGAACTCTAGAACCGGCTCCGCGTTCTCTGTTTGTCATTGTAATGTCATCCCGTCCAAAATCTGCCCAGGTAGAAATCCCTTTTGGATTTCCTTTTGCTACATACAATCCCTGGATACGGCAGGTAAGATGAATAATCACCGTGGAAATTCCAGGAAGCAGTCTTTTGACATAGGGTACGTTATACTGATCGGTTTCACTGTCCCATAAATGCGAAGAAGCAACATTAACCTTATTTTTATATAATGATATTAAACTGTCATAACTTCCTATATAAGCCCTTAGGGCAGGAATATCGTGAAGCCTCATGTAATTGGAAAGAACATCAAGAATCAAATCCTGGCCGCAAATAATAAAGCTATCCTGTTTTTTATCGATCCCCAACAAGCTGAAGTCGGGTATATTATTAGATGGTGAATAAATGGCAGACTGGCCTTTCTTCGCACGTGATATATAATCCTGCACGTCATTTTCTGTAAAACGAACCTTTCTGCCTACTTTATAAGAGCTTATTTCGCCTTTTTTAATCAGGTTATAAATCGTGCCTTTGCTTACCTGAAGCATGTCGGCTACTTCTTGAGTTGACAATGCTTTTTTTTCTGCCATAATTTATTTCTCCCTGACAGGATAAATGCATGAGATAGACTAAATTCCGATTAGAAAAATTAACATGCTGTTTGAATGGATATAATGTAAGACGTAATTTGTCTAGATACATGTAGTTACGTTTTGTTTCGTATTATATCGCATAATACCACACGATGCAAACATCAATTGATGCGGGTGATTTAGTCCTATCTGAAATTTACTTTCCTTTTCTCTTCATGTTTTTCAGAATGATTAAACCAATCGCCACAGCAGTCAAGATAGTGATAGAATTTAAAACCCGGCGGTTGTCGGTGATTTTGGGGCGGTAGCTGGCGTTGGTGCTTTCCTGGCCGGGCTGCAGCACGGCCAGTTTGCTCTTGTCAATTAGCTTTACAAACTGGCTCAGGTCATATTGAGGCGCCTTGCTGTCCGGGTTGCCGTACCACAGGGTGTAGCTTCCCTGCCGCAAGTCCGCCAGGATTTTCGGATGGTCCCCCCAGACGGCCACGCCCTCGATATTTAAGGGCGGGCTGTCCTGATTGTCAATTACCAGCTTTAAATACCTGCTCCCGCTCCGGTTAATGAACAGCGTGTTTTTTGACGCCTCGTAATCAGGCCACCGGTAGTGGTGAATCCGGTCTTGGCCCAGCTGGCGCCAGTTGTTGGTGTCATTACCATCATAGTAATTAATGAGCCGGTTGTAATTGCCGCCTCTTACTTGCAGATCAAGCTGCATGATCTGGTAGCCTTTGGTTCCCAGATCAATAAGCAGTTCAGTTTGGTTAGTTTGGGGGTCCGTCCGGTTGGTCAGCAGGGTGACCGGTAGCATTGACCCGGCGCGCGTACTGGTTGAGACAGCATATTGTAATGCGTCTGGACCTTTGTAAGTTACCGGCAGGACTGCGTCCTGGACATACTTGACTTTTGCCCCGCGGATGGTCAGGTTTTTTTCCCCTTTAGCGTCAATGGTCACTTTCATGTAGCGGAAGCTAGCCGTCGGATATGCCAGGTCGTTTTGCCGGTAATGGGGGGATACATAAAAGACCTTTTGCGCGGTCACCAGGTTCCAGGTCCGGTTGTCCGTACTGCCCTCGATTTTCACCTCGCGCAGGTAATCGTAGTCCTCTTTGCTTTCCAGTTCCAGCAGGATACGATTGTGGCGGTGATCACCTGTTTGTAGGTCCAGGGTCACGGAGGAGAACTCATTTTCCCGCACTACATTATCAATTAGCTGCACCGGAAATGTTTCTTCTTGATCGAATTCCGGCTGCAGCAGCTGGTAGGCCACTTCCTGGCCTGCTTCATCGGATAGCCTGACGTCTGCCAGGTCGTCCCGAGTGTGCCCGAGCACTTCCGAATCCAAGTTAATCAAGGCCAAGCCGTCATTTTGCGCCTGCACTTGCTTATTAAATTGCCAGCTTTGGGACTGAAAGGCGGCGTAGGCCGGCGCAGCCAGCAAGAGGAATATAGCTGCGGCAAAAAGGGCCTGCCGGGTCATATTTTTTCTATGGCGGATCATTTTTGTTCTCCCCTTTCTTTACGCAGGTAAGCAAAGGATACCCCCACCAGAATTGCCCCCACGGCGAGGAGGATCACCACCCGGAAGACCATGGCCAGGTTACTTAAGTCAAACAGCATGATTTTAATCACGGTGATCCCGAATAAGGCTAGGGAAATATAGCGAAAACCCTTAATATCCCTAATCATCCCGATGGCCATGAATATAATGGCCAGTACGGCCCAGGTCAGGGACACGGCAAAAATATCCTGAAAGCCCAGCCGGTAATAGTGCACAATCGCCGCTACCTCCCGGGCTATTTGCTTGAGGGCGAGCACGGCGCCGAGCACGGCTGCGGGCCAGGTGATCATATTCCGGTCTATGCTGTCAAGCGCTCCAGCCCGGGAGTAGAACCAGTAAAATACCAGGAAAAAGCCTGCAATCGCCAGGTAAGCAGCTAAAGAGTAAAAGTTGAAAACGGGGACAACGGTTATTGGCACGTATTGGGTGGCCTGAATCAAGGAGGAAAATATCAGGAGCAGCAGGCCTGTCCGCCAAACCCACTTGTTTTCTGCCCTAACTCCAGCGTAAACCAGGACCACGGCCTCAACCAGCCAGGCGATATTAATCCACATGCCCTCCAGCTGAATGGGGATGGCGATGGTTACCAGAGCCAGGCCGATTCCCAATAGGGAGAGGAAAAGAAGGTTATCCCCCGATTTTCTTCTTTGGATGTTCAGGCTGACTACTAGATAAAGCACTGCCAGTGAAATTACGAAGAGCCCGTGCCAGTTGCTGAAACGGTACAAGTTTCCCAGGCTAGCGGCCAGGAAAAAGGCAATGTTGCCTACCATAAGCAAGACGTCGGGGGCCTTGGTTGGCTTTTGGTGGCGCACGTTGTAAAAGAAAGCCAGGGTGCCGAAAATGACAAAAAAGGCGGCCAGAAAAAGCTCAATTACTAGCGCTTCCTGCTTAAACGAGGTTTGCGAGTTGTAAAGGATATAAACAATAGCGGTGCCGGCAAAGGAGAGCAGGTTTAAGCTGCGCCAGTTATTATAATAGGCGAGATATAAGATCACCAAGTCAAGGATGACGATATAGCTTAGCAGGGGAATGGCCTGGCTGCTCTGGCTGCCGATTAAGAAAGGACTTAAAAATCCGCCGATAGTAGAGAGAATAGCCACGCTAAAAGCATTTTGACGCACGGATAAAAAACCACCGGCCAGGGCTGTAACTACCAGCAGGCCGAAAGCCACGGGGGGATTGAAAATATGGTAATAATTAGCGGCGGCAAAGGTGGTCAGGTAGATGACGGCAATGCCACCTCCGGTAAGCCCCTGGGAAAAGTAAGTATATCGCCGGTTCATGGCCACATCCCCAGCTGCCAGCAACGAAATCCCCGCTATGAGGCCGATGATGATCCGGCCTGTTTCGTTGATCCAGTCGTTGTCGAAGGCATATTTTAGAAAGTAAGCCACTCCGAACAACAGGATCACGATGCCAATCCGGTTAAGTAATTGACCACCAATTAAACTTTCCAGGCTGTCCCTGGTCGGCAGCGTTTTTAGCAGCGAACGCCGGGGCGAATGTTCTGCTATGATCGCAGGATCGGTAATCTTCCCGGAAGAGCTGTGCAAATCTACCTGATTTTCCAGGCTGGACAGTCTTGATTTCAGAGAATTAACCTCATCCTCCAGCAATGCCAGTCTTTTGGTCAGGTCTTCCTGGTCAGCCATTTAGTCACCCCCCAGGTTTGTTCTTTCTGCTATTTAAAATTTAGACATTTTTCTAAGAGATCCTGCTTGGTATATGACTTATACGTTAATGATTTTATCAATTTGTTTTATAATGATGATTATTGGATGGAGGTATATTTTGTACCGGCAGCCGGCTGACGGCAATCTTCTTTTGGACCCGGTTCAAAATTTTAATGACACTCCCGCCGAAAAAGAGGTAGAAAAACACATTACCCAAGGCGTGGAGGGAATCAAACCAAAGGCTCGCGGCCCAGGTGGCCAGGAAGGACTGCCAGCTTAAGGGGTGAATGAAGGCGGTCCAGGTCCAGATATTCATCATGCAGCCGAAAAGGTAGCCCCAGGTAAACTGAAAGAGGGCCAGCGCCCATTTACCGGCGCCGGGAAAGACGGCCCTAAAATAAGCGGCGGAAGCGCCGGCTAGTCCCCAGGCAAACATTTGCCAGGGGGTCCACGGGCCCTGACCAAGAAAAAAGTTTGAGGCTAGGGCGGCGGTAGAGCCGACCATAAACCCGGTCCGTGCGCCAAAAACATAGCCGGAGACGATTACCAGGAAAGTAACGGGCTGAATGTTAGGTAGGGCTGACAGTGATACCCGGCCCAGGGCGGCCACTGCTCCCAGCACGGCAATAACAGCAATTTCCCGGGTCGAGGCGGGGCTTTGCTCAAAGCCCCGAAATAAAAAAATAATGGCGGCGCCCACTATGCCGGCTGAAAGCAGGCTCCAGTTTAATTTAACCGGGCTGTCGGCGATGATAGAAAAGGCCAGCAGTCCGGTAACTAGCAGAAAGAAAAGTGGAAATTTCCATTTTTCCATAAGCGGCCACCTTCTCCCCGGGAGTGTTTATTATTTGTCCTGGCTAACCTAGAATTATTGAAAGTCTAATTAAGATTTAAAGGTATTCTGTTCAGAGCTTCCCGCAGAGTGAGCACGTTATTGTCCATACCCCGGAAAATCCGGCCTATTTGCGGTGAATAGAACATGGAACTACCCAGCGCCGCGTGCTTGGGCCCGTCGAAGGCAATTCTGCCGTCGAAAAGCATCACTACCCGGCAGGCGTATTCTGCGGCAAAATCCACGTCGTGCGTGACCATCACCACGGCGGTACCCCCGGCGGCTATTTCCTGCAGCCAATTGCCGAGAGTGGCTTTCATTCCGTAGTCGATACAGCGGGTCGGCTCATCCAGCACCAGTAGCTGTGGGGTGGCCACCATTACTGCGGCCAGGGCCACGCGCTGCCTTTCCCCGCTGCTTAGATCCCGCGGGTTAGCGTGCCGGTGTTGGATTAGGCCCAACCTGCCCAGCAGCTGTTCGACCCGGCCCTTGTCGGGCAGGTTTAGATTGGCCAGGGTGAAGCGCAGCTCTTCCTCCACAGTATCCTGGAAAAGGAAATCGTTTGGGTTTTGCGGCAGGTAGCCGGTGTAGTGGGCCAGCTCATGGGTGGCGGCCCGCCTGGTGTCGCGGCCCATTATCATTACTTTGCCGCGGTTTGGCTTGAGCAGCCCCACCAGTTGCTTTAACAAGGTGGTCTTGCCGGCGGCGTTTTCCCCTAGTACGGCCAGGAATTCTCCCGGGGCGACTAACAGGTTAATGTCGCGCAGGGCCTCCCTGCCATTCGGATAGGAAAACCATAAGTTTTTAACTTCAATTACCGGCTCCGAGTCGTTGTCAATTAAATTTTCTTTGAGTTGCTCCTGACCTGTTCCAGGGGTGTTGCCGCAGCACAATATTTTCTTGAGTAGCCGGCGCCCTTCCTTCACGGTGAGGGGGATTTCCGGCGCTCCGACACGGGCAAAGAGGGCAGCCACCGGCGGCACAAAGGGCAGGTCGTTTGCGATTAGCCACACGGCCGATTCACCCGGCGGGCCGTCCTGGACGATGGTCCCGTTTGCCATCACTACTACCCGGTCGGCCAGGTGAAAACACCGGTCCAGTCGTTGCTCCACCAGGACGATGGTCAGGTTCATTTCTTCGTTCATGCGCTTGATTAAGTGGAAGAACTCCTCTGCCGCGGCCGGAGCCAGTTGGGAGGTTGGCTCGTCCAAGATGAGCGTGTGCGGCTGCATGGCCAGCACCGAGCCCAGGGCTAGTTTCTGCTTCTGCCCGCCGGACAGGGTGGAGGTAAACTCTGCTTTCAGCGCTGTCAGGTTGAGGAAACTCATGACCTCGGCCACCCGGCGAAACATTTCGTCCTGGGGCAGGCCCAGGTTTTCCAGCCCAAAAGCCACTTCGGCTTCCACGCCGGTCATCACCAGCTGCTTTTCGGGGTCTTGAAAGACCATCCCGATTTCCCTGGCCAGGTCCTGCCTGCTCCAGGAGCGGATGTCCCGGTTTTGGTAGCTGACTTTTCCGCCGATCTTGCCCCCGTAGAAATTAGGAATCAGGCCGGTCAACGCCCGGGCCAGGGAGGACTTGCCGGAGCCGGAGCCCCCGGCGATTAGTAGAAATTCCCCTTCCTCAATGGCCAGGTTCACGCAGCGTAGGGAAGGCGCTTTGGTATCCGGGTAATAGTAAGTTAAATTTTCCACTTCAAATAAGGCCAATGATTACACCCCCAGCTAAGTAAGGCCGGCAGGGACAGCCCCAATAATACGGCAGCCAGGGCTATCATGGAAAAGTTTCCCCCCCAAAGGCTCCCCAGCTGCGGAAAGTAGGTATAAGAACCGAGGTCGCGTGCCAGATTGTACGCCGCGGCAACCAGGGAAAAGCCAACGCCGGCCAGGCAGATGCCGTCCCGGGGGCGGAAAAGATCCCGCCGGTAGCGGGAACGTGGCCCGCTGCCGAAGGCCCGCGCCTGCATGGCCTCAGCCATTTGCAGGGAATCTTCCAGAGCCGAGAGAAGCAGGATATTAAACAGGGCGGCGTTTTTTACGGTCCGCTCTCGCAGTGAACCCCGGCTAAAATCGACGCCCCGCAGTTGCTGCGCCTCCCTGATCTGTCCCAGGGTGGCCAGTAGCAACGGGAACAGCCTGGTAGCCAATGAAACTACCAGGGAGGATTTGCGGGCGAAGGTGGAAAACAGGCTGAAAAAGCGGTCCGGGTGCACGATTAGGTTGAACAGACAGAAGGCGCTCACCACGTCTAATAGCCGCACCCCCATCGCCGCGCCGTAAGAAATGGCCTCCATGCTTACCGACAGTTGCCCGAGCAGGGGCAGGGCCGGGCTGCGCCAGAGGATCGTACTGCCGCTGTGGTTGACCAGGGCATTGATCAGCATAATCAGCAACCCGAGCCAAAGGACAGCTTTCAGGTAGCTCTCCCAGGCGGCCAGCCCGTCTGCCGCCCAAAGGGAAAATAAAATAACCAGCAGCAGGCCGAGCAGGTACAAAGGATGAGAAAAACATAGCGCTAGTAAGAAAAAGGCGGCGATCAAGGTGAGCGAGGCGGCCGGGTGCAGGCTCTGCAGGAAAAGGCCCTTTTCCTGATAAAAAAAATTTTGTGGCATGTCTAGTGGTTTCCCGCAGCTTGATTGACCAGTTGCTCCCAGACGGGGGGCGGGTCACTGATGCTGCCGCTGTACCACCAGATAATTTTGTCCCCGGCTGCTACTGTCTTTTTGCCGGCGGCGACCGGCGGGACCGCGCCGTTAACTTGATAGATCCAGCCGGACTGCCCCTGATTGCGCTGGCCGGCGATTGTTTCAATAAAGTCCGGCCAGCGTTTAGATGTATTATACGTCAGCCCGGCGGCTGCCAGCACGCCCAGAGCGGTAAGACCCTGGGGGGTGTCTGGCGACAGCTTAACTGGAGCCGGCCCAAAAAGCGGCTCGCCGCCTTTACCCACTACCGCCAGGTGACAGGTCACTAGATTGCTATCATTTGCGCCGGCCGAAGGCGTTAGGGCGCTTGTCGCGGGCTCAGGCGCCGGAGCGGGTGTAGTGGAAGCTCCGTTTCCATACTGCCCGGTTGCATCAGGAGCCGGAGCTTCGGTTGCACCGGTAAGTTCTACCGCTTTTGTATCCGTTGCCTCAGGAGTTCCGGATTGCGGGTGATCTGGCTCCGCAAAGGCCCCATTCCCACTGTCATGATTAAACTGCCCTGCGGAGGAAGATAGTTCTGAATCAGGAAGTACTGCGGGGGGCTGTCCCACATTGCCGGCGCTGTCAAATAAGACAGCGCTTTGGTCTGGTGGGACAGGGCCCGCGGTGTGCCTGCTGTTAAGGAATGCGGGCAGCAGCAAGCCAATTATAAGCAGCACGAGGGGGATAAGGTACCATAATTTCTTGTTCATGCTTATTTACTCTCCCTGGAGGTATTGCTGGTTGAGAGTGCGATAAAACATCGCTGCACACTCCGCCCTGGTCACCGGCTCCAGCGGCCGGAAGGAGCCGTCCGGGTAACCCCCGGCGATTCCCTTTGCCACCACTTTTGCCAGGCTGTCTTTTGCCCACGGAGAAACCAGTCCGGCATCGGTAAAATTGAGCCCGGCCGGCGCCGGTGCGTCCAATAAGCCCAGCGCCCGCACCAGGATGACGGCCAGCTCTTCCCTGGTAATGTTGCTGTTGGGGCGGAAAGTCTGGTCCTCATAACCCTGGACCAGCCCGGCCTCGGCCCCGGCGGCAACACAGCCGGCATACCATTCCGTTCCGGTCACGTCGGTGAAGGGTGTTTTGCCGTCCACAGCCGGAAGCTGAAAAGCCATGGCCAGAATCTTGGTAAATTCGGCTCTGGTGATTGGCCGACCTGGCTCAAATCGCTTGCCATCCACCCCTTCCAGCACCCCGGCGCCGGCCAAGAGTTCAACCGGTTCAACGGCCCAGGCGCCTATGGACTGGCTAACGTCGTCAAAAGATTGCCGCTCCTTGCTTGCCAGGGCAGCCAGGACATTATTTGAAATTTGCAGCCCCGGGGTTGCCTGGCTGTTCGGAATCGTTTGATTCTGGCTGATAGTGCTGTTGCCGTTATTTGGGTCTACTTCATCTTTATTACCACTGGTCAGGCTGTCCCAGTCCGGGCCGTTGGAATTGATGTCATTGCTATACCACCAGATGATCTGGTCG
>JAQVOX010000051.1 GCA_028702435.1 Desulfotomaculaceae bacterium
CCATTACTAACTGAATAAAGCTTGTCAGGATATCTGTCAGCAACTTCAAATTGGCAGCAGTAGCGCCCCTGGCCCCTGCCAGTATTTTGCTTACCTTTGTTTCATTAATCATGTTGATGATGTCTTCCTTGCTCAAAGGCGGTACTCTTAACACAACATCATTTATTATTTCAGTAAAGATACCGCCGGCGCCAAATGCCACTACCGGGCCAAACTGCGGATCTTTTTTGCATCCGAGCAGTAGTTCAGTGCCCTTGTTATTTACGAACTTCTGAATAACTACCCCGTCAATTCTAGCGCCGGGTTGCTTCTTGTTTATTTCCCTGAACATCTCGGTAAAAGCTTCTTTAAGCTGCTGGGAGTCTGCAATATTTAGCTTAACACCTCCGACATCCGATTTGTGATTGATATCCATGCTTAAAACCTTCATAGTCACAGGATAGCTAATTTCTTCAGCTGCCAAAACGGCTTCCTCAACATTCCTGGCTATATCCCAGCGGGGTACAGGGATGCCGTAAGCTTCCAGGAGCATCAAGGCCTCCGTTTGGGACAGGTTTCCCTTACTATTGCCGGCAATAATTTTCCCGACTTGGCTTTGCCCGGCGTGTTCAGGTAATAACACCGGCTGGTTCTCCCTTGTCTTAATCAAGTGGTGGTATTGATACAGCCTAGCCAGTGCTCTTGCAGCACGGTCAAGAGTAAAATAAAATACTACATTATTATCTTTTTCCAACTCGAGCGCATAGTCGTGATAGCGCCCGCCAAATGTGCAGGCAACCACGGGCTTATCCGGATATTTACCGGCAATCTCCCTGATGACGCCGGTTGCGTCCACAAAATCTTCATCTTTTTCCAAGTGTGAGGAGGTCATGCAAATTACCGCATCCACCTGCGGGTCCTCCAGGAAGGCATCCAGGATGCGACCAAAGGAATATTGAAAGCCGTGAAACATGGAGGCTGGCCACATATCCACGGGATTGCTGCATTTTGCCCACTCTGGAAACAATTCATCAAGCTGCTCATAAGTTGAATTACTTATTTTGGCTATTTCTAGGCCGTACCTGGCGCAGGCATCCACTGCCATTACTCCGGTACCGCCGGAGGCTGAAATAACTCCGATATGTTTTCCCTTAATCCCATTAAAGGTGCTGAAGGTCTTATTGAGGTCACTGATTTCTTCGACGTCCACAGCGCGTAGCAAGCCGCACTGTTTAAAAGCAGCGTCAAAGACTCTGTCCTCGCCGGCAAATGAGCCGGTATGCGAACTTGCCGCAGATGAACCGGCGGGGCTGGACCCGGTCTTATAGATAATTACCGGTTTTAATGCCGTGGCGTCTTTGGCCGCATTCATGAACTTTTGCCCGTCTCTCAAACCCTCCATGTGAATATTTATTACTTTAAGGCGGGGATCCCGCGCGAGATGGCCTAACACGTCAGTCACATTTATATCTGATGTGTTGCCGGAATCAACCAGGACTCCTATGCCGTTACAAAATTGAGCGGCCCCAAGATAAAAGGCGCCGGTTTGGCAGACTATGCCAATTGGCTTAACAGGGTTGATTAAATTTGTAAAAGATGTGCATACATGATCAAAATTATTGACAATGCCCAGGGTGTTTGGCCCGAGTATCCTGATGTTGTTTCTAGTAGAAATCTTATGAATTTCTTCCTGCATTAACTTGCCCCGCTCGTCTCCGTCGGAAAAGCCCTGTGCCGTGATGATTACAAATTTGACCCCCTTGGCAGCACAAGCTTCAAGCAACTCTAACACAGCGTCACGTGGCGCACAGATGACCGCCAGGTCAGGCACTTCCGGCACATCAAGCAAGGAGGGGTAGGCCTGGAGTCCCAAAATTGAACCTCCACGGCGGTTCACGGGGTAAATCCGCCCCTGGTAACCCCATTTAAGCAAAACTTCCAGCGGGCTTAAGCTTCCTTTGCCAGTGCGCCTGGTAACACCAACGAGCGCGATACAATCCGGCGCAGTTAATTTTTTATAATCACTTGCAGACAACATTAAAGGAACCTCCCTCTATCTTATAATAATATTATAACCCAATTGCTTAGACAGAGAATTAAGACTTTTTTTATCAGTATTTTTATATTTTAATAGAAAAAAACTCTGCCTGGCAACAGAGTAATTGTCAAACCCAATTTTATTCAGTTTCTTAAACCAGTCCCAACAATCGAGCACTCTGAGCCACAACAAAACATAGAATAATTCCCACTGCAGTCGTCACGGCAAAGGTTATGAGGGTCCATTTTGTGCTCTGAGTCTCTTTCTTAATCGTTAACAACGTCGTTCCACAGGGATAATGGTTCAAACAAAACAACATTGTACACACTGCTGTCAGCCAGGTCCATCCATTCGCGACAAAGAGGTTCCGCAAGGCCTGCAGACTGTCCAATTCAATCATCTGTCCGGCAGACATATAACTCATGATCAGGATCGGAAGGACAATCTCATTGGCAGGCAAACCAAGGATAAAGGCCATTAGTATAAAACCATCCAAGCCTAATAGATGCGCAAATGGGTCCAGCAGGTTTGCTCCGTGCTGTAAAACACTGAGGTTTCCAACATATATATTGGCAAATGCCCAGGTAATCATGCCTGCCGGCGCCGCCACGATGATTGCTCTGGCAAGAACGAACAAGGTACGGTCATAAAGAGAACGAACAATAATCCTTCCGATCTGCGGTTTGCGGTATGGAGGAAGTTCCAGAGAAAAAGAAGAGGGAATCCCCTGTAAAACCGTCTTTGATAATATCCTTGATACGGTGAGGGTGATGACTACACCCAAAACGATTGTTGCCAGGATGATTAGGGAAGCAACTAACGATTGGCCGGTTCCTCCCATTCCTCCGGCGATAAAAATGGTGGTCAGGGCGATCAACGTTGGGAAACGTCCATTACAGGGTACAAAGTTATTGGTAATAATAGCGATGAGCCGTTCCCGGGGTGAATCGATAATCCTGCATGAAATCACACCTGCTGCATTACATCCGAATCCCATACACATCGTTAAGGCCTGCTTGCCATGGGCGCAAGCCTTCTTGAAAAAGTTATCCAGATTGAAAGCAATGCGAGGAAGGTATCCCAGATCTTCCAATAAGGTAAACAAAGGGAAAAAGATGGCCATTGGGGGCAACATAACAGATATTACCCATGCCAGGGTTCGATACATTCCTAAAACCAGTACCCCGTGCAGCCAATCCGGCCAGCCGGCAAACATAAAGAGCTGTGTCAATTTCTCCTCTAGCCAAAATAATCCCGTTGCTAAAGCCTGGGAAGGATAATTAGCCCCCTTAATAGTAATCCAGAAGACCAGACCGAGCAGTGCAATCATTACTGGAATGCCCCAAACCTTTGAGGTAAGAACACTATCTATTCTACGGTCCATGACGTTGTAATTTTGTTTTTTACAGCTTAATACTTTTTGGGCAATCTCTTCAGCCTGATTAACAATGCAGGTGACAATATGGTCACGCAGAGTATCCTGATCTAGATGGGCTTTCAGAAGCAATTGATCAACCGCTGCTATCGTATCTGGGATTTGCCTGTCTCCAATATCTCGGTCTCCATCCAGCAGGCGGAGTGCTGCCCATCTACTGTTTATTTGATCATTAATCATTCCCTGAATCCCGGGTTCCAGAAGTTTAATGCATTTCTCAACTACCTCACCATAGCTGATCCGCAAAGGTTTGGTTTGCAATGTTCCCGTTGCTAATTGATAAACGGCATCTTTTAACGCTTCCAAACCGAATCCGTCCCGCGCATTGGTTCCGATGACAGGTATGCCCAGGATTTTTGAAAGGGCGGTCAAATCAACCTGAATCTTCTTCCGTTTTGCTTCATCCAGAAGATTCACACAAAGCACTACGTGTTCAGTAATTTCCATTACCTGCAGCACCAGATTCAGGTTTCTTTCCAGACAAGTCGCATCGGTAACAACTATTGTTACCTTGGGTTTTCCCGAGCAAATGAAATCGCGGGCGACTTCCTCATCCACCGAGTTGGCAAACAGGGAGTAAGTTCCAGGCAAATCGAATAAAATGAAACTGAGATGCCGGTGGATAAACTTACCATGTGCATTTGTAACCGTCTTTCCAGGCCAGTTGCCGGTATGTTGATTGAGTCCGGTCAAAGCGTTAAAGACGGTGCTTTTACCCGTGTTGGGATTGCCGGCTAATGCAATCACCAAATCTTCTTCATGCAAATCGATCCGGTATGTTTCTCTTGCCATTCGCTCTCCGGGCATTTGCCTAAGCCTCATGTTCATGTTTTATAGTACTCCACTGCTCAATTCTAAAGCACTTCAACGAGTATTTGGGATGCCTCTTCAGAGCGAAGAGCGATGACAGCTCCGCGAATTTCATATGCAACCGGGTCACCTGAAGGACTTTTTTGCAAAGCTTCCACCCGTGTACCGCAGATCAAACCCAAATCTAGCATTCTCCTTCTCGTATTGCCCTTGGCGGTCAATTGACGAACCTTTGCGCAAGTACCGGGCGATAGACGATGTAAGGGAATCATTCTACCCATTTACAACCCCCCTAAAATATTCATGCTTTAACTCCGGCGATCATAAGTTAGCCTAGGGAAACTTTTTCACATGTCTCATTCTATGAGGTGCAAATTTAATTGGTTACATGCATCCTGAGCACATCAAATTCCAATTATTGTTAAGCTTCATTAGAAAGTTCTTGGGGAGGGGGGAATGATGGGTAACAAAGAGTTTCATACATTTCGTGGCTATGAAATAATAAAAAAGAATAAGGAACATCTCACTCCAAGTATGGAAGACTACTTGGAAATGATCTATAGAAATTGTCAGGAAGAAGGTTACGTTCGCATTAGCAAGTTGGCTGAAAAATTAAATGTAAAAGCGTCTTCTGCTTCCAAGACGGTGAGTAAGTTGGCAGAGATAGGACATCTCGATTACGAAAAATATGGTATTATCCGGCTAACAACAAAAGGTGAAATAATGGGAGCATTCCTGCTGGATCGGCATGAAACGGTAGAGGCATTTTTAAGGCATATTGGGGTTCTGGATACAGTATTGCTTGAAACTGAGCTTATTGAGCACTACCTCAGTATTGATACCGTTAAAAACATCAAAATATTGAATGAGTTTTTGACGAATTCGCCGGAAGTGCTTGAAAAGCTCCGGCACTTTAAAGCAAATTATGATGATCGAAACCCGCCTGCTTGTGGTCGATGAGTTTGATGCGAGCAGGAGGGTTCCTTTATGGATATACTCGAATATGGTTAGAATCAACCGGGTAAAATCCAGCCGTCCATCAAGGGTGGCATTGCAAACGGTGAAAGCGATCGGCTAAACATTTTTTACCTTTATAAAAAAAGAAAAATAATGTACAATATGGCTATGTTTGAAAAAGGGAGGTGAAAACAGGCTTCGTTACCATATCTTATCCAATAAATTACATACACCGAATTCCCGGTGGGAAGCGGGGGAACCAATAATTGGGGTGAATTGCTATGTAGCAAGGGGCTAACTTTCGGTCCTAACCCGTCAGCTAACCTCGCAGGTGTGGAAGGGCAGGTTTCGTGAGCAAGGTAAAATACTTTTTGGGCATCGCTATGCTGAGCTTAGCGATGGTAAGTGCGCCGTTGTCATCTTATGCGGATACAGTATACACTGTTAGTCCCGGCGATACCCTGTGGGGAATCTCTCAGTCCCATAACACGACGGTAGAGAGGATTCAAGCGTTAAACAACCTCAATTCATCTTTAATTTTCCCAGGCCAGCCACTCTTGATAGATAACAGTACCGGTTCCAATCAAACTATCCCCGTGGTTGCTCAAGTATCCCGCGGATCAAGCCGAGCGGACACGATACTTGATTACGCAAAATCATTTACAGGGGTTCCATACCGGTCCGGTGGAACAACACCCAAGGGCTTCGATTGCTCCGGCTACGTCCAGTATGTTTTTGGGCATTTCGGGGTTAAGCTGCCCCGTACGGCCGGCGAACAGTATCATAGTGGCCGGAAAATCAATGTAAATGACGCAAAACCGGGAGATATTGTTGCCTTCAGGTCCGGAGGTGCAATCTCACACACAGGGATATACCTGGGCGGCAGTAATTTCATTAGTTCAACCTCCAGCAAAGGTGTAATGGTAGCCTCGATTTACGGGCCGTACTGGGGAGATCGCTTTTTAGGCTTCAGCAGGATTATACCCTAGAAACTCCTTTATAGACAATTTGCTTAGCAATGCAAGTCAATAAAAAGCCTTGAGCAATCAGGGCTTTTTTTGCATTGTTTTCAGGAGAGAAATAATATGCTTTTGCTCCCCGCTGAATTAATCCAGGTAATTGATCTAGCTCATGGGTCCATGATGGTACACTTGTTTAATTCAGACCGGCACGCTTATTAGTGAATTGGTACCAAACGCCTACCACTGCCAGCAATGCCCCAGTTACCAGTAGAATTAAGCCGATAGATACATGTCTTGCAAACGGCTATTGTCCATGATTCATCCGTTCCTATTTACTTGAAAAAGGGCATAAAAAAAATGACACAAAACACCATCGTTTTATTAAGTACTAATTTTAATTATACCATCAATATTTATTAATACTGAATTTAAAGGCTGCAGGATTAATAAATAAAATGCAAGCAGTAAATATTATATAGAAATCAATATTTATTGCAACGGGGGAAAACATTGATGAAATTTAAAGCCTTAAAAAAAGTCCTGCCCGGTTCGTTTACCCTGAATACAGCTGAAAAACCCATGCATGCAGGGGAGATTTTCTATCTCTGGGACGCCCTGACGGCCAGCTACCAAATGGTCAATATTGGGGAAACCTACTACATGAACACTCAGGACGGGGAACTCCACATCTTTTTAAAAGGGCTCGTTGAGGGCGTCCAATTATTCAGAATACCAAAAATTGAGAGGCTACTCAAAGACGCGGGCTTTGCCGTGCCCCCGCGCCCGGCCACCAAGACCCTGCAGGGGAAACCGGGGGTGGGTCAGGATGTTAAAGTATCCGATGAAGAAGTGTTGAAGGTGATGCTGACCTTAGCCCACTCTTTATTGATGCTTGACGCCAGAGGAGTGGGGACTGCTACCACCAATGAAGCCATCCGGGGCGTTTTTGTCGATCTTCTCAAAAAAACGATCATGGCCCATGATGCTTTGATGCAACTGGGCAGCAGCAGGCATGCCTTTACCCCGGCCCCTCTCGCTACTGCATCGCCTGGCGCCCTGAATCTGGGGGAAGCCTACTGGCTCTGGGATCAACTGGGTAACAGGCATACCACTATTGTCCTCCTGGAAACCTATATCGGCAACACCAAAGATACGGAATTAATCAAGGAACTCGAATATGGCTTGTATAAAGTAGCCTTTCCCCAATTGGAAAAACTCGAGATGTTCTTAAAGGACGATGGCTTTACTGTCCCGGCCCGCCCTGTCTCCCGGATCAAACGGCAGCCTGCCGGCAGGACCGGAAAAATTATCGTAAAGGATAGTGAAGTGCTCAGTATTTTGATCACAGCAGCCCAGGTAGATCTTGACTTGCACATGAACGCCCTGGGGAATCTCTACCGCAAGGACGTCAGGGAGCTCTTTAAAAGTTTTGTTTTTGAGGATATAGACTATCTGCCCAGGCTGATCAAGCTGGGGAACAAGCGGGATCTGATGGAATACCCGCCAAAAGTTACAGCAAAAGTTTAAAAAAGGAGAGGGGAAAATGCGGTTTAAAATTTTAAAAAAAGTACTTCCGTCATCCTATACCTTGAACACCGCCAGCAAACCCATGCATGCTGGAGAAATATATCACCTCTGGGAATCTCTGACTGCTTCTCATCAGTTCATCAATGCCCTGGAAACCTTTCAGATGAACACTGATGATCAAGAGATGCACTCGCTAATACAGGTTTTCGCAGCCCGCATGAGAAACCGGCGCATTCCCAGGCTGGAAGGCCTCCTCAAAGATGCCGGCTTTACCGTCCCGCCCCGCTCGGCCACCAAGACCCTCCAGGGCAAGCCGGGGGTCGGCAGTGAAACCAAAGTATCCGATGAGGAAATCATCAGAATTATGTTTAACCGATCAGCCGCTTTGATTACTCTCGACGGGCGGGCCATTGCTACAGTGATCACAGAAGAATCGATCAGAGAGTTGTTTATTGAACTTGTTAAGCAGGCTATAAAAGACCACGATTCGATCATTACCTTCGGCAAGAGCAGACAGGCCTTTAACCAGCCTCCTCTGTCGGTATCCGAACCCAAAGGACCTACAATTGGTGATGCTTACTGGCTTTGGGCAGAAATGGAATTCTACCGGAGTTCCAGTATCATCCTATTGGAATCCTATTTAAACAACACCAATGACCAAGAGCTGAAAAAACTCCTGGAGCATGGCTTATATAAGATCGCCTATCCCCAGTTGAAAAAGCTTGAAATGGCTTTGAAAGCTGCTGGATTCACCGTGCCCCCCCGCCCCGTAGAAAGGATGCATCAGCGGCCTGCCGGGGTTACCGGCCAAATCGTTTTATCCGACAGAGAAGTAATAGGTGTAGTCATGACGGCGAGCCAGTTTCTTTTAAACCAGCACACCAGGGCTTATACAGCTACCTTCAATGACGAATATAGGACAATTTTCAAAGGCTTTATCGTGGAAGAGATAGACAACATTCAAAGGCTGATCCGGTTGGGAAAAAGCAGAAATCTCATGCTCACCCCTCCCCAGGTCACATCGAAGAGGGGCTAGCATTTAAATCATCCCTTAAAGGAAAAACGCGAGAATATTCCCCTGCCCATGCAGGCGGTCGCTGCCCTGCCGGTGAGAATATGGTTAGAATCAACCGGGGAAAAAGAGAAAATAATAATTTAGGGTAGCCTTGTTTTGGACAAACTACCAAAAGTGGGTTACGGGCTGATAGAGAATCCCGCCAACAAAAGTGGCGGGATTCTCTATCAGTTCATATGATTATATTCTATTTTGCGGGCACGCGGTTTTCCCTTTCCGACCACACCAAATAAAATATACCAACTATCCCTAATATCAAAGCGATTTCGTTGAGCGGGCTATTGATGAAGTTCAGGGTTTGCTGGATCAGGCTTTGCATGCCGCCAAGGGTCTCCATTTCCGCCTCGGAAGCAAAGATCGCCGCGCTTAAGTATTTGACACAAAAGGTTGCCACCGCTAATGCAATAAATCCGAAACCAACGCTTCTTTTGGACATAAATAAACCCCTCTTTCATTGAAAACTTGTACTATATTGCCCCACCGTTGTTAATATTATGCAGGGGTTGCGGCAGATGGCCGAGTTTTATTCACAGGCGCACCTTATGACAAGGTTCGTATTAAAGCAAAGTGCCCATCTTGCTGGTCATACTGCGCGTATCGTATCCAGTGGGCTTCTGATGAACCCGTAAATCAAACTGGGGAATTACCGCTATAACATGGTCAAATATATCTGCCTGGATGGATTCGTAATTGACCCAGGCCGTATCATTGGTGAAGGCGTAGATCTCAATGGGGAGGCCGTTTTCAGTAGGCGGAAGATGCCGCACAATCTGGGTCATTCCACTGTGGATATGAGGATGGTTTTTCAGGTATTCTTTTAAATAAGCTCTAAATGTTCCAATATTTGTAAGTCTCCTGCCATTGACCAACTGCGAGGGATTCACGTTATGGGCCTGGTTGTATTCTGCTAATTCTAACTTTTTGTTTTGGATATATTTAGCTATATATTGGATTTTTTCAAACCTTTCCAGCATTTCATCGCTGCAAAACTTAATGCTGGTGGTATCAATGTACACGGATCTTTTTATTCTTCTACCCCCTGATTCTTGCATTACTCTCCAATTTTTAAAAGAATCAGAAATCAGGGCATAGGTGGGTATGGTAGTAATGCTGTTGTCAAAATTCCGCACCTTGGCAGTAATGAGAGTAATATCAATGATATCGCCATCGGCGCCATATTTGGGCATCTCGATCCAGTCCCCTATCCGTACCATGTCATTGGCAGCCAACTGCGCCCCGGCCGCCAGCCCCAGCAAGGAGTCCTTGAATACCAGCATAAGTACCGCTGTTAGCGCTCCAATGCCGCTGAGGAGAATTAGTGGAGAGCGATCGATAATTATTGAAACGAGCCAAATGCCTCCTATCACATATAAAAATATCTTGATCACCTGGATCACACTCTTAATTGGTTTAACCTTGTAAACTTCAAAGGTTTTATAAATATCTTCAATTGCATTTAGAAGAGCATTCATGCTAAAGACGCCTACGGTAATCATGTATACCAGTGAAAACCTCTGAATTATGCTTTGATACTGGGGAAAAATGCCGGCAAAGGAAAAGATAACTATAGCCGGTGCAAGATGAGATATTATGCTGAAAACCTCTCTTTCCAGCATAATATTAGCCCACTTGAACCTGTTACTTTTAATATACCGGACCAGGAGCCTTAAAATAAGTTTCTTTGCTATCAAATTTGCGGTCAAGCTGAGTAAAATGATTAAACCAATGGCTATCCCATTAGATATGTAAAAAGACAACTCTCCGGCCATGCCCATGCCGGTGAGCCATTTATTCAGAAGCTCGATCATGTGTTTACCCTCCTAACATTCCGACACACCTATTGATGATAGCCCAAAAACCATTATACAATAACGATCGAAAATCTGTGACCCATGTCTTGTGAGTCAGCTATTGATGTAAGCCGAACCCTTTTATCCGGCCTTTTTACAGTAGAACTAAAGGCAAGATGAGTTATCACTTTGGCGGATTTATAAAGTATGAAAATAGTAAACGCCTGGCGCGGGCTAATTTATCAACCGCAAAAAGGCGTCAAGGTAGGTTCCCAACATTAATTATTGCCGGTCAAGTCCTAATTATTATTCTCTGGCATGATGCCGACATGCATATCTTATCTGGCCAAAATCGGTACCTAATGCATGGAGTTTAACATATATTACCCTGTATTGCTACTACGCTCATCATAAATTATGGAGAGAAAAAGACGAACTGATTGAAAAAGCACGGCGGAGCTTGCCGTGCTTTAGATAAATTTTAGGACCGGAGGCGTCTAACCCATAGACCCGGATATGCGTTGTTGTGCCCGGTCTATTATTTAATCGCAAGTATGAACGTTGTTAGTTGCTCTCTATTGTGCTCGATTAAATTTGAAGCCGGACAATTTGCCGAAGGCACTCGACATTTTTTTGCTGAAATCATCCAGGCTGGCATAAACCACCGGCACGAGCACCAGGGTAATCAAAGTGGAAAATGTCAGGCCAAAGGCGATGACGATGGCCATCGGCGCCTGGGCCTCAGATCCTTCACCGGTACCAAAGGCCATCGGCAATATGGCCAATACGGTCACTAAGGCAGTCATCAAAATGGGGCGCAGCCGCACCGGCCCGGCCATTAAGATCGCTTCATCGCGCGGGTGGCCTCGCCTGCGCAGCACGTTGATGTAGTCCACCAAAACGATCGAATTGTTTAACACAATCCCGACCAGCATAATCGCCCCGATCATTGCCGTCACACCGAGATGCTTGCCGGTAACGAGCAAGCCAAAGACAGCCCCGATGAAGGTGGGAGGCAGGGCGAACATGATTATAAAGGGCTGGAATACCGATTCAAACTGGGCGCACATCACCATAAATACCAGCAACATCGACAGGAGCAGGGCCAAGCCCAGACTAGTAAAGGATTCAGTCATATCCTCAGCTTGTCCGCCAAATTGAAGCTCGTAGCCGGCAGGCATTTTTAATTTGCCTAATTCAGTCTCAAGATCCTGATTTACGCTGCCCGCGTCACGCCCGCTGATATCGGCAGTAATCTTTACTTCACGGGTTTCGTCGGTACGCTGGATTTGTTGTGGTATATGGCTGGATTCAATGTCGGCTACGATCGACAGCGGCACTCTGGCCCCGGTTGGTGAAACAATGGTCAGGTCCTTCAGGCTGTCCACACCCTGGCCGGCATCTTCCGGGTAAAGCATGCGCACATCAACCTCGTCATCGCCGGTACGCATTCTGCCCACCACTCTACCGTCAAAGTTGGTGCTCACTGCTAACAGGATCTGGTTTGCCGACAGCCCGTAACGGGCCGCTTGCTCACGATCGACAGTAACGCGCATCTCATTATTTACTTCGCTAAGCGAACTCTCAACATTTCGAGTGCCGGCTACCTTGTTTACGGTTTCCTCCAGCAAGACCCCCAGTTGTTCCAGGACCTCCAAATCGTCTCCACGGACGGAAATATCAATCGCCGAGCTGCTATAAGCCATGGCACTCTCAGTGCTTATAGTTATATCCGCACCGGGGATATCCTGCATGGCCCGGCGCAGTTTTTCTGCAGCCTGATCCGTTGTAATATCCCGTTCCTCCAGGGGAACAAGCTTAATCGTTAGGGAAGCCTGATCGCTTGAACTTGCACCAAGGAAGGCCATTTGCTGGTCGCCGCCCACCGAAGTAAAGACCTGCTCAATTTCCGCAACCTGTTCACGGGCAATACTTTCAACTTCCCGGGCAACCTGGGTGGTTTCTTCCACTTTGGTGCCGGCAGGCATATCAATATTTACGGTAAGTTCACCCTGGTCCATGTTGGGAATAAATTCGGTGACAATAAGAGCACCGGCAGCGACACTGGCAATGAACAGGGCGACAGTAAAGCCCACCTCTTTTTTGCGATTTTGGAGAGACCAGGCTATGAGACGCCCGTAATAAGCTTTTAAGAGGCCGATCAGCCGGCCAAAGTGGATCACCGGATTAATGGTTTTACCCTCCGGCAGTGCTTCGTCTGTGG
>JAQVOX010000052.1 GCA_028702435.1 Desulfotomaculaceae bacterium
AATTGAAAATACTTGCCACCCCTTAATGTAATGTTATAATGTATACGAGGTGAGGTTATTGCTTATAAGAAAGTCCGTCAAGAAAAATATCAAAAGGTTTTTATTTATTACTATAACCGCATTAATTGCTATCGGCCTAGTCATCCCAATAGCAGGATTGTTTCAAAAACAGCCGGTCAGCAGCGATCCGCAAGGTACAGACCAGAACGCACAATCGTATCAGGAACAAATTGCTGACCTTGAGTCCAAGGCGGTAGAAAACCCCGGTAGTGTGGATATTTTAATAGAGTTAGCCGGGGCTTATATCATGCAGGGAAATTTGGAACAGGCTTTTAAAACCTATGAGCAAGTGCTGGCTATTGATCCCGACAACACTCAGGTCCGTTATGACATGGCTTATTTTTATTATCTTTCCAATAATTCTGACCAGGCTATCGCTCAACTTAAAGAGATAATTAATATTGATCCTAACCATAAGCAATGTCGTTATTTATATGGTATTATCCTTGGTAATAGTAAAAACGATTATGCTGCAGGTATTCAGGAACTAGAAAAGTTTATTGATTTGACAAAAGAAGGCATCAATGCTGAAAAGGCCAGACAAAAAATTGAAGAATGGCAAGCGCTTTTAGAACAAAAATAAGATATGCCTCAATCAAAGGGAATGCAACGCTATATTTGGCGATTGCATCCCTTTTTTTATGAATTCTTTTCCACTATAAAGAACTTAATCCCTATTTTATAATTGATTAGTTAAATAAACATACTGATGAGGTACTAAATATGAAAAGAGCGATAAAGATTCTTTCGTTTGCATTAGTTTTAATAATTACCTTGCTTTGGCGGCTTCCAGCCTGTGCAAAATATTATGGTTATGGAACAATACGGGAGTTCATGATATTTTATACAGTGCACAAGGAATGGAGGTCAGAGGAGATTACCACAAAACATTTTCGGGTAAGATTTATGCCTGGCAACCAAGCCGAAGCTGAGTTGGTCCTGGAAGCGGCAGAACATTTTTATTCTCCGGTTACAGCTGATTTTCGTTTTTCCCCCCGTACTAAGATACCAATAATTCTATATTCATCCCGGGAAACGTTAAACAAAAGTTTTGGATGGGATGCTAAAGAAAACGCTATGGGTGTATATTGGGCCGGTACAATCAGGGTGGTCTCCCCACTTACCTGGGCAGATGATAATGATGCTGGTAAGTTAAAGGAAATATTTTTTTCCTCAGGGCCTATGGCACACGAACTTACTCACCTGGTGGTGGATTACTTAACTGGGGGAAACTATCCCCGCTGGTTTACCGAAGGGGTTGCCCAGTATGAGGAATACAAACTAACTGGTTATATTGTTAAAGGTGCAGCCGGATCACTACGACAGCGGCACTACTCAATAGGTGAACTAACAACTGATTTTGACAAATTGCCTGATCAGACGCTTGCGTACGGGGAATCGCTTGCCGCAGTCCAATATATTGTGCAAAACTTCGGTGAGGATATCTTGCTTGAATTAATTCATAAACTGGGCGAAGGGTACAGCTTAAGTTATGCAATGGAAAACTCAATGGGAATTAATCTGCAGGTGTTTGAGGAAAGATGGCAAGAATGGCATGCTCCTCCATTATTAGAGCGATAATATAAAGATAAAAGCAGGAATATTTTTTTTTAAGGCGAATATTTTTAGACGATATATTGTATTTTTCATGGTTGTTCCAGGAGGAATTTATGGATAGAATCGTTATTACAGGAGGCAAGCCTCTACGGGGGCGTGTAAAAATAGGGGGTGCTAAAAACGCTTCTCTGGCGGTTTTATGTGCCTCGATTCTTTCACGGGAAACAATAGTACTCGATAATATTCCGAACATCAGTGATGTTCGGGTGTTGATCGAAATAATAAATAGTATGGGCGCCAGAGCGACCTGGGAAAATATTGACACGCTTAAGATCATTCCATCTGAATTGGTAAATGTTGAGGCTCCCTACCACCTGGTAAAAAAATTGCGGGCGTCAAATCTCCTCCTCGGTCCGGTTCTGGCCAGATTCGGGCGGGCACAGATAGCCATGCCCGGTGGCTGTAACATTGGGGTGCGCCCAATGGACCTGCACTTTAAGGGTCTTGCCGGGTTAGGTGCGGAGCTTTCTACGGAACGTGGTTACGTAAGCGGAAGAGTTCCCGGGAGGCTAAAGGGCGCCAGGATTTATCTAGATTTTCCCAGTGTGGGCGCCACTGAAAATATTATGATGGCAGCATGCCTTGCTGTGGGACAAACCTTGATTGAAAACTCAGCAAAGGAGCCTGAGGTTGTCGACCTGGCCAATTTTTTGAATTCTATCGGAGCTAGGGTACGGGGAGCCGGCACCGATGTAATTAAAATTGACGGTATGCCCAATCTGGAAGTAGGGTGCCGCTATTCCATTATCCCCGACCGGATCGAGGCCGGGACCTTTATGGTAGCTGCCGCTGCTACAGGAGGTGATGTTACCCTGGAAAACCTAATTCCGGTCCACCTCGAGCCTTTAAGCGCCAAATTGCGTGAAGCAAATGTCGATGTATTCGAAGGTGAGGATACCCTAAGAGTGAAGGCCGAAAGAATGCTCCGGCCCATCGACATTAAAACAATGCCTTATCCTGGTTTTCCTACTGACATGCAGTCACAACTAATGGCTATGCTTTCCACTACGCCTGGTACCAGTATGATCATAGAAAACATTTTTGAAAACCGGTTCATGGTAGCGAATGAATTAAAACGCATGGGGGCAAGGATCAAGGTGGAGGGTAGGATGGCGGTGATCGAAGGGGTGCCCGCTTTACACGGCGCCCAAGTCAAGGCCACCGACTTACGCTCGGGAGCTGCTTTGATCGTGGCCGGGCTAATGGCAACCGGGGAAACTGAAATTTTTAACGCTGTGTATATTGACAGGGGATACCATAACTTGGAGGAAAAACTAGGTTCACTCGGCGCCACACTTTGGAGAAAGTAAAAGCATAATTTTTTAGAGGCAATGCCCTAATTAGGGCACGATAGGGCGATTGGGGATATGTTTCATATAACTATTCTGGTAGTTGGCCGGCTGAAGGAGAAATATTTGTCTGATGGTATAAGTGAGTACCTGAAAAGGTTGTCTGCTTACGCTAAAATAGAGTTGTATGAGGTGGAAGGTGAACGCTTTCCAGAAAATCTTTCTCTTATCGGGCGGCAAAAGGTTAAGGATAAAGAAGGCACGCGCTTGCTAAATCTTCTTAGGGCAAATACATTTTTGATAGCTATGGACGAAAAAGGGGAAATGTGTTCTTCTGAAGAAATGGCGGGCCTCTTGAATAAACTTGCCCTGGCCGGGGACAGTGATATCACTATCGCTATCGGCGGTTCACTCGGCCTGTCCAAAAAAATTACAGAGCGTGCCGACTTGATCCTTTCTTTTTCGAGGCTTACGTTTCCCCACCAGCTGTTTCGGTTAATATTAATGGAGCAGCTTTATCGCTGGTTCAAAATTAACCGGGGCGAACCCTACCATCACTAAACCATAATTGCCCTCGATGCTTATTAGTAAGGACAAACAGTATGGGGCAGGTAATAGTTTATCCATTTAACCCACCCCAAACCAATGGTTTTTGTTATTTTAGGAAACTAATTTTTATTTCAATGCTAAGCAGTTTTTAATAGTTATTTCTTACCAATCCATTCTGCCTCTGTCATTCATTCCACTACCAATATCCCTTGCACCCGCTCCGCCGCCTATTTCCCCACCACCGCTCATGTTGCTGCCGCTTAATTGAGATTTAACTTGCTGAATATCCCTTTGGTCGGCTTGTTGGGCGGGTTGATAATAACCTTTTTGCCCAGCTAATTTATAAAGTTCAAACTGAAATTTTTCATCGTTATCTCTAATCTGTTGGATTTCCTGTCTTAATTTTTGATCCGATGTTTGGGAAATGACGTTAGCATATCCGGTCAAACTACTGTTTACCATTGATAGGATATCATTTACCATATCTTTTTCCTGCATGTTCTTTACCTCCTTTAGCTTAAGAATGACATTAGTTTTTGCTTCGTATTTCTAGCATCCTGGGCAGACTTTTCAAACATTTGCTTAATCTGTGGATCATTAGATTGTTGAGAGTATGTCTGCAATTTCTGGTATGCTGTTTCGTGGGATCCGATTAAATGTCTCAGGTTCTGCAATTCTTGCTGGTTTAAGTGTGCCACTAATAACGCTCCTTTCATGAAAATATATTCATTATCTAAACGTTATTATTGTTTTCAGTTTAGTTGCTAAATATTCTCTTAATACGAGGGTTCTCAGTATTGGGTCTAAATTGATCAGGATTAAAAATTGTCTTTATTCCAATCCGCTGAGATCGAACTTCGGCACATAATTTTCGTCTGCGGATGATAGATCTTGACAGTAACCGTTTTTCAGACCTGTTTCTCCGAAAAAATCCAGTACTGCTTTGTATTCAACTGGGGAAAGACGGCGATTTATTTCAGGATACCGAATGGTTTGCCAGAGGGGTACAAATTGGCCCATAATGCTGATATAAGTCTCAGGTGGTAAGTTTGATTGCACCCATTGTAAAATATGACGTGCAGCGGCGCCCTGGCCGGGCAGGACTAAGTGGCGAATAAGCACTCCCCGCCGGGCTAGACCCCGCCTGTTAATGACTAGGGTTCCTACTTGGCGATGCATCTCCAATATAGCAGCAGTAGCAGCTCTAAAATACCCTTTTGCTCCACTGTAGCGGATGGCCGGTTCCTCTTGCACATACTTGAAATCAGGCAGGAAAATGTCTACCAGTCCTTCGAGTAGGCGTAGTCCGGCCACATTTTCAAATGCATTAGAATTATACACAACCGGAATGGTTAGCCCGCTGTTTTTTGCCAGGCGCAGGGCAGCGGCAATGACCGGGATGTACGGTGTTGGGGAAACGAGGTTGATATTGTGCGCCTCACAGGCCTGTTGGCGCAGGAAAACCGCAGCCATTTCTTCATGGTTCAGTTCCTTACCCATTCCCCCCCAGCTGATCTGGTGATTCTGGCAAAAAACGCAGCGCAGGTTGCACCGTGAAAAGAACACGGTTCCTGATCCGTTGGTTCCGCTGATACACGGCTCTTCCCAGTAATGCCGTGAGGCCAGGGCTACTGTAGCGTAAGCCCCGGCCCCACAAAAGCCTGCTTGCCCATGCAACCGGTCTACCCCACAATTATGCGGGCAGAGTCGGCAATGCTGTAATATTGATAAGTCCGTCTCAATAGTATTCTTGCATTCACTGGTCAATAGCATGATCTCCTTCTACCTCCCAGACACCGGAAACAAACTGATCCCGTTCAAGAAAATTTTTTAGAGCTAAAATAGGCCCGGCGCATAATAAAATGATATTAATAAGTTGGTGCACCAGTTTACATGCCGGTACTTTCACTGTCTGTCGCTAAAAAAGAATTTCGTCTAGGGGGACGCGGACCAAAAAACTGGTAGTAGTTGCATTGGATCCGACCGTTATAAAGCTTGCGTTTTTTGTCCGCCCGCCTTCTAAATAATTTCTCAAAATCACGGTAGGAGGACAGTACGTAATAGGACCAGGTATCTAGGGTTTTAAAAACCTGCCCCATTTCCCGGTAAAGCTGTTCGACAGAAGCGAGGTCCTCCAATCGCTGACCGTAGGGCGGGTTACAGATAATATATCCGTACTTGTGCCGTGAACGCAACATATTCACTGGCGATTGCTGCCAGTGAATATGTTGCTCAACGCCTGCCAGTCGGGCATGGTACCTGGCCAAACTGAGGACATCCCGATCAATATCAGTTCCCCGGATGTACAATTTATGTTGGCGGCATGCTACTTCTTTGGCCTCTTGGCGTGCCTTTTGCCACAGCCTGGCCGGAATAACCGGCCAGGCTTCAGCAGCGAATTCCCTGTTAATACCCGGAGCCAGGTTTAGACCAATTAGCGCTGCTTCAATGGGAATCGTACCCGAACCGCACAGGGGGTCAATCAGCACCCGTTCAGGATGCCAGCGACTCAGGTTGATCATGGCGGCGGCCAGAGTTTCTTTAAGCGGAGCGGTGCTGGCTAGTTTGCGGTAGCCCCGTTTGTGCAGGCCGACACCACTGGTGTCTATAGTCAATGTTGCCACGTCTTTCAGCAGGGCTACCTCAATGGCAAACCGGGGACCGGTTTCCTCGAACCACGGCAGATGGTACCGCTGTTTCATTTTTTCGACCACCGCCTTTTTTACGATGGCCTGGCAGTCAGATATGCTAAACAATTGAGAGTTGATTGATTTACCCCGTACCGGAAAGTTAGCGTTTTCCGGGAGCCAGTCCGGCCAGGGTAAAGATCTGGTATTTTCGAAAAGCTCTTCAAAAGAACAGGCCGGGAATTCTCCCATTTTGACAAGTACCCGGTCTGCGCTGCGCAGCCACAGGTTGGCGCGGCAAATAGCACCCGCGGCAGCCCTAAAGGTCACCCTGCCATTTTCAACGACTACGTTTTCGTAGCCCAATTCCCGAACCTCCCGCGCCACCACAGCCTCTAAACCAAAAGTAGCCGTTGCGATCAATTCAATGCTGTCCATCTTGATCATTCACCTGCACTTCTTAACAGTCAAAAAGCCACCTTTCCACTAACAGGTGGTAGAAAAAATAAGTAAATCTTTTTATTAGGGCCACCTGTTACCTTCACTGCGACTGTTGCTACGTTGGTTCCGGTCCCGTCGACGGTTGGGACCTCTTGGTGAGCCACTGTCTCTACGGTAACCTCTTTGTTCGAACTTCACATTTCGGCTTTTCTTCACACCGAGTGGCGTTACCTCCGTCAATTGCACCGGGGTCAGATCAGGTTCTTTTGTAATCATTTTCAGCGCAGCAGACAGCAAGGTAACTGAATCAGTTTTCTCCAGTAAGTCTTCAGCCAGTCCCTTGTATTGACTGATATCATTTTCTTCAATAACTTGTAGCAGCTTTTCAATGGCCAGGCGTTGTTGTCCTATAATCGCTTCGTTAGTAGTAGGGATAGGTATACGCATAATTTTTCGTCTGGACATGTTTTCGATTATTCTAAGCAGGCCGATTTCACGTGGCGTAACGAAAGTAATAGCTTGGCCCGGCTTACCCAGTCGCCCGGTACGGCCAATCCGGTGAACGTAACTTTCCGGATCCTGGGGGATATCAAAGTTATAGACATGGGTCACTCCACTGATATCCAACCCCCTGGCAGCGACATCAGTGGCAGCCAGGACTTCAATAGTGCCTTCCTTAAACTGCCTTAACACACTATCCCGCTTGGCCTGAGTCAGGTCACCGTGGATCCCTTCGGCAGAATATCCCCGCTTGTTTAAAGCTTCATAAAGCTCATCGACCCGGCGTTTAGTCCGGCCGAAAATTATGGCTAGTGCCGGCGACTGAATATCCAGGAGGCGGCAGAGAACATCAAATTTCTGTTTCTCCTGGACTTCCAGGTAAAATTGCTCGGTATTGGCAACAGTCATTTCTTTAGTGTTAATTTTGATGATTTCCGGGTCCTTCATAAACTGTTGAGACAGCTTTTGGATCTGTCTGGGAATCGTAGCGGAAAAGAGCAAAGTCTGGCGCTCTTTTGTAGTCTCCTGCAGTATGGTTTCAATATCTTCAATAAAGCCCATGTTAAGCATTTCGTCGGCCTCATCCAGAATCACCATTTTAATCTGCTGCAGGCGGATTGTCTTGCGCCTGATATGATCCAGTAAACGCCCCGGTGTTCCAACAATAATATGAGGTTTTTTCTTGAGCGCATTAATTTGTCTGATAATATCCTGACCACCATAGATCGGCAAGGTACGAATCCCTTTAAACTGTCCGATCCGGTTTAGTTCCTCGGCCACCTGGACCGCTAATTCCCTGGTGGGCGTAATCACTATCCCCTGGATTTGTTCAAAATATACAGAGAATAATTCAACCAGGGGAATACCAAATGCAGCAGTTTTTCCTGTGCCGGTATGAGCCTGTCCAATCAAATCCCTGCCATTCATGACCAGAGGGATAGCTTGGGCCTGGATGGGAGTCATTTCTTCAAATCCCATGGAACTTATTGCTCTGGCCACTGGTGGGCTCAGAGTCAATTCATTAAATGTTTGCATTATCACTATTCTCCTTAAAATGTGGACATTCAAAAACTTCCGTCATTGTTGACAAGCTAAATATTGCAGTTACGATCTGATACTGAGGACCAGTTTTTAACACACCAAGAATAATAAATATATCCTATATTTACTGGAGTGTCAAATCTAAATAGTGATACTATTCGCACACTGAAAACCAAAACGGCCACCCGAATACTTATTCGCATGGCCGTTTTGGTTTTTTATGGCAAATAATTGATCGGGTTGCGCTGCTGTCCATTTATGATCACTTCAAAATGCAAATGCGGCCCGGTTGCACGCCCGGTTGCACCAGCCAGTCCGAGTAACTGTCCCCGGTCAACATGCTGGCCAGTACTTACACTAGTAGACGAAAGGTGGGCATATCTAGTTACTAAACCGCCGCCATGGGAAACTTCCACCATCTTTCCATAGCCGCCTTCCCAACCGGCAAATATTATGGTTCCTCCCGCAGAAGAAGTAATCGGGCTACCGTAACCAGCGCTCAAATCGATTCCTTGATGCATTCTTCCCCCGCGCATACCAAATGAAGAGCTTACACTACCTGCACAGGGCCAGTTCAATCGCGCAGTCCCACCGCGTGAAGCCAGCATTGTTTGCGAGCCTTTAACCATTATTTCATCCAAAGGTTCACAAATTATGTTTTGCTCACAAACTTCCCTGCCGGTCTCCAGCCCGTTTTCTCTAGTGATTCGGTAGGTTACAATTCTTTGCCCTGGTACCCCCTCGCGAATTACTTTCTTTTCACCTGAAAACAAGCTGTCATCTTCTTTTATCTCAACTTTGAACGGTATTTCTTCATCTACAGTTACCTGCCGGGTGGCAATAACGTTAATTAGTGGCGCCCCTTGACTTATCCTCAATACCTGTCCGGTACTTAAACTTTCGAAATCCAAGTTTGGGTTAAACGACTGCAACTGCTCCAGGTCAATCTTAAACGCCGCTGCAATATCCCAGAAGGTATCTCCTTCCTTCACCGTATACTGCCGGCTTTTGCTAGTCCCGTACAATACTAGTTCTTTTGCAGCCTCAATATCAATTAGTTCATCTATACTGGCAGGGCTCGTAATCAATTCAACTTTTTCTTTAAACTCCACTTGCTCACCAGGCTCACCAGAATAAACAGACTCTAACCAGTCAAGTAGCTTTTGTGCATCATCGTTTTGCTTTAGGAAAATTTTCGGTTCTCCGTTAACAGCAATTGCTGCGACTTCAGTATTAAAGGATAATGTACCTTCCAAAATTCTTTTAAGAACCTCTTGTTCCAATATTTCATCCTTTTTCACTCGGACACCTTTATAGGAAAATTTTTCTCCAATATATACATTTCTATTCACCTGATCGGATTTAAACTTAACTAGCTCACCCAGGGTTCTTTTAGCGTTTTTTTCATTGTCGACAACCGCAATTACCTTGCCGTCCACAGCCACTGCACATGCGTTGTCCCCATAAAAAACATACGCTGTAAGCGTCATAAGCAGATATATACCCACACCAATTCCAATTCGCCTAGACGTAGACTGCTTAGAAAACCATTGTGTAAAATTAGTAATCAACTCAACCAACCCCGGGAAGCGCCGCATTCCTCCATGAAATTGCGGCAAACAGTTCAGCTCCTTTCAATAATATCTATTAAACAATACACTAAAGACCTAACGAACTAAATAACAAATATAAGAAACTTAACCGATATCAAATAATTTGCCTGCTAAGCAAAAAAAACCTTATCCCTGAGGACAAGGCCTGTTTTACTTTGAAGCATCTTTTGCACAAGCCTGATTCCCTACTGTGCATGAAGTCTTACAGGCAGACTGGCACGAGTTTTGGCATTCACCACAGCCACGGCTCTTAATGTTACTCGGGAGACTGATGCTACTTAAGGTTTTAATATGCTTACTTATAATTCTCACCTTCTTTCCGAATACATTATAGCTGATCCTAAAAAACAGTGCAAGAATTAAAATAATCATTTAAAGTCAAAATAACTCGTTAAATTTTTCAGAAATACTTCTAAAATTATATTGACTTTATACCAGTTGCTATTATAATTAAGTAAAGTTTCAGAATATTCTATACTTTGATAATTGATGTATTATTTAATTTAACTTTATTAAGATGTATTGAAAACCCTCATTCCTCTCCTTATTACCCGGAACAAACCGGGTATTTTTCTTTTAAAAATATTCCTCTCTAATACTCCGTCCGACTGCAACAGCTACTAATCTTAAGGCTGTCATTAAACACTCGAAATCTTTCGGAGTCAAGGACTGAGGACCATCACAAAGTGCCTTTTGGGGTTCAGGATGGACTTCTATAAGTAGACCGTCAGCACCGGCTGCAACTGCCGCCCTGGCCATTGGGGCCACTAGCCTCAGGTCTCCGGTTGCATGACTGGGATCAACAATTACCGGAAGATGGCTCTGCCCTTTAACTACAGGGATAGCACTTAGGTCCAGGGTATTGCGGGTAGCACTTTCAAAGGTCCGAATACCACGCTCGCAAAGAATAACTGATTCATTACCTTCAGAAACAATATATTCTGCTGCCATCAGCCATTCTTCGATGGTAGCAGAAAGACCACGCTTTAATAAGACTGGCTTTCCCGAACGCCCCACCAATCGTAAAAGGTGGAAGTTTTGCATATTCCGTGCTCCAACCTGAATTATATCAACATATTTTACCGCTAAATTTAAACTGACTTCATCAATAACTTCAGTTACCGTAACCAAACCAGTTTCATTAGATGCCTCAGCCAGCAATTTTAAACCTTCCTCTTCTAAACCCTGAAAACTGTATGGAGAGGTTCTGGGTTTAAAAGCGCCACCCCGGAGAATAACAGCTCCTGCCCGGCACACCTGGCGCGCAGCAGTAAGTAACTGTTTTCTACTTTCAACCGCACAAGGTCCGGCTATAACAGTTATTTCATCACCACCGATAATCACGTTTTTAACCTTAATCACACTACTTTTCCCTTTAGACTCCCGGCTAACCAATTTGTAAGGCTTCATAATTGGTATAATACCTTCAACACCAGGCATGTTTTGTAAACCCAAAGAACTGATTATCCGGCGGTCCCCTACCGCACCTATGACCAGACGATTAACCCCGCGGATGATATGAATATCAAAACCAAACTCCTCTAACCTCTGTTGAACAGAGTTAATTTGTTCCGGACCTGCTGATAAATTCATAACGACTACCATTGTTATTGCCTCCATATATTAATAAAATAAAAAGCCTGTCGCTCTCTTAATAAGGACGAAAGCAACAGACTCCCGCATTACCACCTTACCAGGTCATAACAACCCATTTTAACGGAAATGTTAATTTAAGATATCGCTTGGCTATGAATAATATGGGCCAAAAATAAAAACCTCTCGCCCATTAAGGGACGAGAAGCTTGCACTTTCGCGTTACCACCCTTGTTGGCCCATGAAAAAATCACGATACCCACTCAGAAAGAGTACGGGAATAACATTCCGATACCCACTCCCATATAACGTTGGGAACATTACGTCCAAGCCTAATTTCCGTATTCGGTTTCAGCCGGCTTCTCCAGAGAGAACTTCAACTGATTATATCCTGGGAATGCTTACAATCGGTGACATTCCCTCCCTAAAGGACTAGTTTCAGTTTACTTTTCTCTTTCATTGAATTTAATAATATATTTATTTGACTAAATTATATCATTAAATAAAACAAACTTCAAATATAAAAACAAATTTTTTTAGCACTATAAACCTCTTATAAAAATGTCTTACGAAGATTTCCGCTGTTTTCCTGTCTCATTATGTTGGAAAAGCTATAAAATTGCATATTCTGCGTTAGGCCTCCTGCAGGCTCAATAACTTAAACTCATTTTATAATGGACGCGGTGTGTCAAGCCGCGCCCAAGGAGGTTATTTAGTGCCAGCAAATAAGCTGGACTAAAATAGAATCTGTCCTACTATCATTTTACTCGCATTCCTAGCAATACTCCAGGATTAACTTTTACCATTTGTGTTAATATTACTATTACTCATTCATTTCCTTATTAAACATTATATGTTCTGGTCTAAAAAATGATTATATTGAGCACAAAGAGTACAAAAAAGCCTTCCGAAGCACGGAAGGCTTAATTCCATTGGAGCGGGCGAAGGGACTCGAACCCTCAACCCCCAGCTTGGGAAGCTGATGCTCTACCATTGAGCTACACCCGCTTATTAATATCATTATAGCCCCTTTATTAATCATAGTCAAGACAGGATACAGCTTAAACAAACATGTATAAAAGCAGGGCAGTTTATCTAAAACTGCCCTGCTTTCTTTACTGGTGACCCCACCGGGATTCGAACCCGGGTTACCGCCGTGAAAGGGCGGTGTCTTAGGCCACTTGACCATGGGGCCTTAAATTGGTGAGCCATGGTGGACTCGAACCACCGACACCCTGATTAAAAGTCAGGTGCTCTACCGTCTGAGCTAATGGCCCAACAAGCCTTACATTTAGATATATTACTATAACTATCGTGGAGTGTCAACACTAAAATATATTATATGCAGAATGAACATTTATATTATATTTCAGCTGTTACTATAGTTTGAGCACGTTTACTGCCTACACCAATAATAGCAACAGGCGCACCG
>JAQVOX010000168.1 GCA_028702435.1 Desulfotomaculaceae bacterium
AAGGACGAGAAAAATGAACGAAAATTACTCGTATATAGGTAAAAGCTTACCTAGAAACGATGGACTGGAAAAAGTAACCGGGCGTGCCAGATACACCGGCGACCTTAAATTTCCCAACATGTTGTACGGAAAAATCCTGCGTAGCCCGCACGCCCACGCGCGCATTATAAATATTGACACATCCGAAGCCGAAAAACTGCCCGGCGTAAAATGCATTATTACCGCCAAAGACGTGCCAGCAACAAAATATGGACTCAGTCCGGCCCGCTGGGACGAAACAATTTTCTGTATCGATAAAGTCCGCTATGTTGGTGATAAAGTAGGCGCCGTGGCCGCAATTGACGAAGAAACCGCTTACAAGGCCCTCAAGTTGATTAAAGTAGACTACGAGGTGCTCCCGGCAGTATTCGATCCTTTTGAGGCAAGGAAAGAAGACGCGCCGCAAATTTTCGAAGAATATCCAGGCAACGTAAACACCGAAATCCATCTGCATTTTGGTGATGTAGACAAAGCTTTTAAGGATGCTTACTACGTTCGCACCGACCGCTTGGACGGGCAGCGCACCTACCATGCTTTTATCGAAAACCATTGCTCAATTGCCTACTGGGAAGGGGATAAAGTAACCCTTTACTCCAGTTGCCAGTCAGTCCATTACCTGCAGTATTATCTGTCCCAGGTATTAGATATGAAGATGGGTGACATCCGCGTATTGAAGACCTATTTAGGCGGCGGTTTTGGCGGCAAACTTGATCCTACCGGCAATGATTTCGCTTCCATAATTATGGCCAAAAAGACGGGTCGTCCAGTCAAAATGTCTTATGACCAGAAAGAAACTTTTTATAACGGCCGCGGCCGCCACGCCCAGTTTATGGAGTTTACCACGGGCGTTACTAAAGAAGGGAAGATTTTAGGAGTGCACGGCAATATTGTTATGGACGGCGGTGCTTATACCGGTCTAGGTGTAGCTTCAGCCTACTATGCCGGCTCACTGCTCACCGTGTTGTACGATTTCGACAACTACAAGTTTGATTGCTTCCGGTACGTAACCAACTTGCCACCCAATGGCGCCCAGAGAGGGCACGGGCAGCCACAGCCACGTTTTGCCTTTGAAAGCCACCTGGATCACATAGCTGAAGATCTGGGTATAGACCCGATAGATATACGCGTCATCAATGCCCGCAAACCTGGAACCACAACCTGCAACGGATACGAAGTAAAGTCATGTATGTTGAAAGAAGCAAATGAACTGGCCCGGGATATTTCCGGCTGGCGCGAGAAGAAAGACAATTTGCCCGCTTTCAGTGGTATCGGTGTTGGCAACGGCGGCTTTGTTTCAGGCGCTGGTTACTCCATGTACCGGAACAAACTGCCGCATTCGACAGCCATGATTAAAGTGATGGATGATGGGACCGGGGCAATTTTATACACCGGTGCGGTAGAAATCGGCCAGGGCAGTGACACTGTGCTTGCCCAGATGGCTGCTGAGGCGATGGGCTTCCCCTATGAAAACATCAAAGTTGTGGCGGCAGACACAGACCTGGCCACGCATGATTTCGGCGCCTACGCCAGCCGGCAGACCTTGATGAGCGGCTGGGCTGTGAAGAGAGCAGGAGAAAAAGTCAAGCAGCAAATTCTCGAGACGGCGGCGGATATGATGTATGATCGCCCTGTAACCGCAGAAGAACTGGATTGCCGGGAAGGCATCGTATTTTTGAAGGAAGAACCGGGTGTCACCAAAACGTTTGCCGAAGTAGCCAGCGCTTATTTTATAAAAAAAGGTCCGCTGGTAGGGACCGGTAGCTACCATCCAGGTAAACTGGGCGGTGCTCACAAGGGTGCGGCGGTAGGTACTTCCCCGGCTTACAGCAGCGCGACCCAGGTTGCGGAAGTGAAAGTTGACGAAGAAACCGGTGAAATACATGTAATTAATACGTGGGATGTGCACGACAGTGGCTACGTGATCAACCCGGATCTATTGCACGGCCAGGTGCACGGGGCTTTTTACATGGGTATAGGTGAGTCCATCTGGGAAGAAGTACTTTTTAACGATAAAGGGGAACTGTTAAACGGTAATTTTGGCGAATACCGGCTGCCGACCGCATTGGATATGCCGCCAGTCAATTCAATTATTTTGGATAGCTACGAACCCAACGGGCCTTGGGGTGTAAAAGAAGTTGGGGAAGGGGCTACCACCCCGACCATGGGTTGTATTTCGAACGCTATTTACGATGCTATCGGGGTTCGGGTAAGTAGCTTGCCGATTAGTTATGAAAAGGTCTGGCGGGCCTTAAAGGAAAAGAAGGGAAAGGAAGGGAAGCCGCAAAAGTAGTGGGGAGGCTAATTTCAGTTTTTATATGAAGCAGACAATCGTATGATGATTGTAAGCATTGCTAATGGTAAATGGATATATGGTCTGTAGTTAGTGTTATGTGACAATCCAAAGTAAATTAGTTAATGTATTAGATAAAATATCTTGTTATGCAAAACAATGGGGTTTCACCTTATCGGCCGATTGTATTAATTTCCTAGGTGAAACCCCGCAGAATATTATGGAGTTAAGTGCAGCATAAGCCTGTGAGGATGAGACTGGAGGAATGGCGTTGACTAGAATAGTATTGGCGATATCGGGCGCCACCGGGGCAATATACGGTATCAACCTGCTTAAGGAATTAAATCAGGCCGGGATAGAAACAGGGCTAATTATTAGTAACGCAGCTCAAAAAACAATTGAGCTGGAAACTGATTATTCGTTGGGTGCTATAGAGAAAATGGCCAGCCAGTATTTTGGCTATGGTGATATTGCTGCACCGCCGGCAAGCGGATCCTTTTTGCACCAGGGAATGGTAATAGCTCCCTGTAGTATGAAAACTCTTTCCGCTATAGCGGGCGGATATGCGGATAATTTAATTAACCGTGCTGCTGATGTAACCATTAAAGAAAGACGCAAGCTGCTTCTGCTGGTGCGTGAAACTCCACTAAGCCCGATCCACCTGGAAAACATGCTCAAGTTGGCCAGGCTAGGAGTAATAATCATGCCCCCGGTACCGTCCTTTTATCACCATCCGGAAACAATAGAGGATATGATGAAGCAAATGACGGGGCGAGTATTTGACCAATTAGGAATAGAAAATTCCCTGGTTAAAAGATGGGCTGAATAA
>JAQVOX010000053.1 GCA_028702435.1 Desulfotomaculaceae bacterium
ACTTTGACGCCGCGCGGCTCACCGGGCGGTACATTTATATTAATCAGCAAAGAGCCATACAACTCTTTACCGATGCCTTGTACAAGCTTTCTAATAAACTCTCCCGCGCAGGTAAAATCCCGGTATTCATAACTGGCCAGCGAAATGGCAATGGCCGGTATATCATTGATAATTCCTTCTATCGCTGCCGAAACCGTACCTGAGTACAATATATCCGTGCCGAGGTTCGGCCCCAGGTTGATCCCTGATATGACCAAGTCAGGGGGTTCCGGTAACAAGGCCTCCAGCCCGATTTTGACACAGTCTGAAGGAGTACCGTCTACGGCCCAGCCTTTTGAATTTGTGCCCGGATATACCTGCTCTTTGACCCTGAGCGGCCTGTGCATGGTAATCATATGACCAGTGGCGCTTCTTTCCCGGTCTGGGGCCACTACAAATATTTCCGCGTCATCTTCTAGAGACTTTCTCAATACATTGATGCCCTCAGCATTAATGCCGTCATCATTACTTATCAATATTCTCATATAAGTATCTCCGCTTTCAGGTTTCATATATCGATATGCTCATCGTGTCCTTACCGCTGTCTTTAGTTAAACCAAAAATAAGGCGCCTGTCTTTTAAGGTTTTATTTAAAAAATCAACTATCTTATACATTTCATCATAAGAATTAAAGGATTTTACCGCGATAATTTCTAGTTTTCCCTTAGATTTATTTTTGTTGGCCAATTCCCGCTCCTATCTCCTTAATCCTTATTGATTAATCCTTCACCAGTGAAAATGCCTCTGCCCTGGTAGCCTCACTCTTTTGAAAAATACCCCGCACCGCGCTCGTCACCGTTTTCGACCCGGGCTTTCTAACCCCGCGAAAGGTCATGCACATGTGCTCGGCCTCAAGAACCACCAGGGCGCCCTGGGCGTTCAACCTGGCCATAATCGAGTCGGCAATCTGAGAGGTCAGACGCTCCTGGAGCTGTGGCCGCTTGGCAAAGCCCTCCACTAGCCTGGCTATTTTGGATAAGCCGGTGACAGAACCCTTCCTGGGGATGTAAGCGACATGGGCCTTCCCGTAAAAGGGCAGCAAGTGGTGCTCGCACATCGAATACAGTGGTATGTCTTTGACGATCACCATTTCGTCGTGCTCACCTGAAAATTTCTTCTCTAGATGTACCGCCGGATCCTCCCACAGTCCGGAAAATATTTCCTCATACATCCGGGCTACCCGGGCCGGAGTTTCCAGTAAACCTTCTCGGTCCGGATCTTCTCCGATCGCTTCCAGGATCATCCTTACCGCTTTTTCTATCTTAGGCTGATCGATCACATCACCCCCTCCTAAGGCAATTGCTCACACTTAAAGCTGTCCCATTATCTTGTGCGTCTGAGGAATAACCCGTACGTCCGCTAATATATTCAAAGCCAGGGACTGCAGTTCCAATAAGCGGCCCGGCGCGACGCCCCGCACACCGCCGGCAGGACTGACCGGCTGGATTACCATGGTTATCCCGGCGTCAATTTCTTTTATTAAAGAAGCGGCAGTTTCGATTTCAGTCGCCAAAGTATTAGCACCGGCAACCACTTTGACAAAAACATCTTTTTGGCCGGCTATTTTTAAAAACTGCTGATGTTCTTCCCATAAAGGGGGTAGGCCACTGATACTGGGCAGTTTAAAGTCCATGCCCACAATATCAATCAGATCAATGACCCCGGCCAGCTCTGCCGCTAAAGTACCGTTTGTTTCCAAATAAATACCGTGCCTGGATCCCTGCAGCAAGGGGGCTAATTCCTTGATAAAATTACAATGAAGCAACGGCTCACCGCCGGTTAGGCTGACAGAGTGATGGCGCGACAGGTTAAAATCAGCTGCCGCGGCAGCAACCTCGGCTGCGGTCAGCGGATTGAGAGCCTGTTTGTAGTCCCTTTTCCCAGGGTGCTGCTCAATCCGGCAAAAGTTAGGCTCGGCGCCAGCAAGCGTGTCACAGAAGACACAATGCAAATTGCAGCCGGATAGCCGGATAAAAACCTGCCGGCAACCAACCAGCGGTCCTTCACCCTGGACGGAAGAAAAAATTTCTATAACGGAACCGGCCACTTTAATTTACCCCCCGGACTTTACAGCGGGCCATCTTGATTTCCTGGTATTCCTTGACATAGGCACGGCACAGGGTCCTAGCCACGTCCTCTACCGCCGCGTCTGCCAGGCCCAGGTCCGCCAGCCCGCAGGCCGGCACCGGGGTGTCCTTACTGGAAACGTTTACTCCGGTGTGGATCATGGTGGATACCGGGGTGAGGGTGGCAATGGATACAGACAGCTTCCGCTCACCAACAAACAGGTCGTCCCCCGCACGTCGCAGCGGCGCCCCTGTTTTTTGCCCGATCACGTCTTTGAGCAAGGCCATCAACAGGCGCTGCCGGACAATGGTCTTTTCCAGGTCAAGATCAAAATGCTCAACAATAAAGTGGAGCATGTCCGTGCTGAAAATTGGCGCATTCTCAATGACATCCGCCAGATCGACCATTTCTGACAGTTCCACCCGGCAGGGCCCCCGGAAGGATACGATGCTATCGCCCTGGAGGCCAAAGTTGCGGTAGGCCCAGTGTGATACCAGCTGTCTGCCGTCATATGTAATAGTTTCCTCGATGAACCTCGCCAGCATACTCAAACCTCCAGGAAAGCAATTTGATCTAGAGCCAAAGCGGCCTCTTGGGCAGCGCGCTTAAAGCGCAGGCAACTTTCACAGCGGCCGCACATTTTCTCGCCACCGCGGTAACAGCTCCATATGTATTGGAAAGGAACCTGGCGCCGCATCCCGAGCTTGACAATGTCCGCTTTACTTAAGAGTTGGGTATAGCTAACTACTTTGACTTGATTCAGAGTAGAATAAGAAAGCGCGCTATTGGCCGCCCGGACAAAATCGGCGCTATTGTCCGGAAATGTGGCCGCCTCTTCCCGGTTAAACCCGGCCACCACCAGTCCGGCGCCATAAGACTCGGCAAAAGCTGCGGCAATGTTAATGAACAGCCCGTTGCGGTTAGGCACCCAGACCTGGGACGCGCTAGCCCCGGCAGCCACCGGGTCATCAAGCAGAGCTAATTCCGGCTCGGGCAGAACGGTTTCACCTTGGACGAGGGCCGTGCCGGTGATTTCCCCTAAAAAGGGAAGATCCACTATCTGGTGGCTCAAATGATAATAAGCTGCCAGGTTGGAGGCAGCCTCAATTTCTTTGGGGGCGGCATGCTGCCCGTAATTAAAGGTCAAGCATAACGCCACTTCCGACTCCTGCCGGCCATGGGCCAGGGACACCGCCGAATCCAGGCCGCCGGATAAAAGTACAATGCTCCTGGGCATTATTGTTCCTCCTCCCAGTAGGCGGCACAAGCCTCCGGAGATTCACAAACACGCACCAGGGCAAGCTTAACTTCCCGCTGCAGACCCGAAAACTCAACTCTCAGTCTTTCAAATAGATACCTGGACAGGTTTTCCGCCGTCGGGTTACCTCCATTGCTGTGCGTAAAGGGCTCTAAAGTGTTCAGGTTCTGGTGGTCCAGTTCCTCAATTACTTTTTTGGCGCTGTTCTTGAGCTCTCTAAAATCAACCAGCATACCCTTACCGTCCAACTGCCGGCCGGTTAGGACCACTTCCACCTGCCAGGTGTGCCCGTGCAACCGGGCACACGGTCCATTATAGTCCCTCAGTGAGTGCGCTGCGGCAAAACTGGTTCGTATCCTAAGCTCATACATAGCGGCGTCACCCTCCTGCCATGTGTTATTCCTTCACTTCATAACCTGCATCCGCTATGGCCCGGATCAGGCTATCCCGGGCTACCCGACCCGGTTCATACTGCACCGTCACGACCCCGGCGCCCAAATCTACAGCTGCTTCCCGGACTCCTGAAGTATCTTTTAAAGCTTTTTCAACAGCCGCTTGGCAGTGGCTACAGCTCATCCCCACTACTTTTAACACAATTTGTTCCATGTTTCCAGCTCCTTTCTTATATTCTCAGCTCATCGTGCAGCCAGTAATATTCTTCCATCAGAGAATATACATAAAAAACTACAGTTGAAAGAAACTATTGTAAGCAGTAACTACTTTCATATTATCCCCAGAATGTCATGATTAATCGGTCCCTTAATATAGAAGAGAGGAGGCCTTTATCCTGGGAAAATTCAAAAAAGGAGATGCATTCCTCCGAGAAAAAACCGGTTCGGCGACAATGATTAACCTGGATGGAAAATCACAGTCCGACTGTGATGAAGATAATTTAGCAATGCCGCATCAAACCTCTACCGGCAAAAAGCCTAAGAGGAAGTAAAGGTCCCGTCCGGCTCCCTTACTCGTAATTCAACATCTAACGTCCGGGCTATTTCACGGCAGCCGTCAATATCCACACCCGGCCATCTAACCACGGACAGGATCACTTGAGGAATATATTTTTTGCACTGCCCGGCAAATTCAAGGATGGCCGGGAAAGCTTTTTCACCCTGCTGCGGCTGGCAAAGGGTTGCATATTGCCCGGAGTCGGCCGCGTTCAGACTAATCGAAACAACATCGATCAAGCCGGCTAATTCTGCGGCGATATTGCGGCCGTGGTATAGCCCGGCCTGGCCGTTGGTATTAATCCGGACAGGCACTCCCTGCGACTGCAACGCCCTGGCCGCCTCGACTACCAGGTCAATTCTGATCAGCGGCTCACCGTAGCCACAAAAGACCACTTCTCGGTACCGCCGCACATCACCCGCAGCCTCAAGCAACTCGTCAAGGCTGGGCTCTTTTTCCAGCCACAGGTCATAGTAACACACGCCTTCTTTTGTTCTCCTAATACAAAAAACACAGTCGTTTGTACACCTGTTGGTGATGTTCAAATAAAGCGTATCACCAATTGTATATGCATAAACATTTCCTGCCATGTTCAAATATCTCCTACCCTTAAGTCATATATACCAACTACTAACATAAAGATAATTATAATTAATTTCAGGGGGTGTTGCAATGCCATCCGTTGATATGAGCAACTTTCAATTTAATTTTAGCGCTGTAATCAAGGGTATTCTGTTCGCGTTGGTCCTTTCCCTGCTACTGAGCACAGGTACCGGACTTATTTATCACTTTTCATCACTTCCCGAACATACCATGACCTGGTCGGCAGGGATTATCCTGGCGAGCAGCACCTTTTGCGGCGCCTTTTTCGCAGGTAGGCAGACCGGCAATAAGGGGCTTTATCACGGGCTGGCGGTAGGAATTATGTTCTTTATTATTACCTGGCTTGCAGCGGCGCTGTTTTTGCCCGGCCAGGCCGGGATTAGCCTCATAGCTAAATTATTAATCACTTCGCTGGGCGGCGCACTAGGGGGGATTATCGGGGTGGGGTTGGCTTAAATATTGCATGAGCCCTGCGCAATTATTTGGGTATTATAATACCAGTCCCCTGCCGGTATTAAGTTTGGGCCGGGCTTTTTTTTAACCGGTATCGGCGTGGTGAATCTCACCACGTGCTTCCATTTGCTCCCTTCAGCTACCGACGTTCATATGGTCTACCCCGGCCCTTCCGCTATCTGCCGGTCGCTCTTGCGCTTTTAGCTACACCCGGCTCAGTTCCTACTTTTGATATGTTTGCCAAACACTTGTTTAAAGTGTTCACTTGGCATTATCAGAGTTCGTTATGTATTACCCCTGTTTTTTGTCCCCTCCGGCGTATAAATACTACAGGTGATTTAATTGACTATTAATGAAAAGTTGAAACAATTAAAGCAGAAATATCCTGACCTTATTTTTATTGGCAATGCGGATTGTATAATCTGTGGATTTTTCGAGTCATATTTCCAGGACTACAAAAAGGGTATATATGTTAGAACGTGCCAGGCGTGTGATTATATCCAGGTGATAGAATTGGATAAGTGTGAGCATATTACGATTTCACAGACTCATAGCGTCAGGCCTGATTAACTAAAACCGGAGGGGGGTAGCCCGGTTACTAAGAAATAACTCAGTCTTATAGCCGGGATTGATGAATCACCTTTTCTGTTTTTCCAAGTTCAGCCCTTCACCCGTGCAACAGGTAATATAATAAGGTACAGGCGAGCACAACCATTGCCGTAACTGTATACATTCCCCTGTAACCGGTATAAGGAATAAGCATTCCTAATATAAACGGCCCGATTCCTATCCCCGCGTCTACCGACATAAAAAAGGTTGAATTTGCCAACCCCATCCGGTGCGCCGGAGTCACCTTAATGGAAATTGCCTGGCTACTAGACTGAATGGTACCAAATCCAAGACCGATTATCGCCGCAGCTAATAAAAGAACGGATCCCTGGTGAGCCTGACTAAATACAAGCATCCCCGTCGCAAAGATTAATATCGCCGGGTACATGGTTAAATTCTCACCTTTAAAGTCAAACCACCGTCCGGTAAATGGCCTGGAAACAAAGACAACAACAGAAAATATGACAAAAAATAAACTGGCGGCATCCACCAAATTAATTTCTTTTGAGTAGGCCGTAAGAAAAGTAAGGATGCTTGAATAACAAAAATAAATAACGGCGCCAAATATGGAAATTGGTATGGCCTTGGGCTCGAAAAAACTGTTAAATTTAAATTCTTTCATTTCCTGCAATTGTTCTTCGGTTAGTTCAATTTCAGGAGCAGATAAAAATAACGCACTCACCAGACTTAAGGCCACGGGAATTGCTGAAGCCATAAAAATCATATTCATGCTCCCATGTTGGGCAATGAACATACTGGTAAAAGGGCCCAGGGCAGCGGCAAGCGTAACACTTAACGAATAGTAGCCAATACCTTCACCACGTCTTTCAACAGGTATAATATTGGCAACAATTGTCCCTGTTGCTGTGCCGCAAATACCAAACGCAGCTCCATGAACAAAGCGGAGAACAAACAGGGACACCATGCTATTTACTCCGAAATACAATAACGTCATTACTAAACTTAAAATCAATCCCGTATTAAGCATCCTTTTGCGGCCAATTCTCTCAATCCTCCGCCCGCAAAAAAATCGTGCAACTAATGTACCAATTACAAAAATACTGGAAGCAAGACCGGCTTGACTCGTTGAGGAGTGAAAATAATCCATCGCATAAAAAGAAATGATTACAATTAACGAGAAATAGTTTAAAACTATACAAAAATTCACAAAGGTAACCACAAAAAATTCCCTTGTCCATAATTCGGATTTACTCGCCAATAATGTCACCTACTAGAGAATGGGTAATAAGGATTGAGTTATACTTCCCCTTTTAAAACAATTATCCTCCATAAAATTGTTTTTTATGGAGAGAGTACCTGTCCTCACCACCCAATATCCATTTCCCAAGACCATTAACGGTCATTCGAGATTCAGGAATTCTTACGATTGCTTATGGGCCAAAAACTAAAGGGACAGGTAAAGTCCTGCCCCAAAGCGCTACTATAAATTATAAATAGCCATTTACTGCTTGCAAATTTTTAATAGCCATGACCTTATAAAAGATGGCAGCTTTACAAAGTATACCCGCACAGATAATCACACTCCTTCTAAAATTTAACTATAATATAATATTTCGAAGCATGTTCAAAAGTGCCAATATTTTAGTCAATCTATTTTATTCCAGCGTTACAACTTTTATGTATCTAAACTGGCAGCGCGAGCCAATCCGCCAGCTTTTTGTGGATCAGCTCAGACCCGCCGCGGATATGGCTTTTTAAGGGCAGTGATCTTAAAAATTGCCTCCCATAACTTTTACTAAGAATTCTCGCGTCTAGGACCACCACACAGCCCCGGTCACTGCCACTGCGAATCAGCCGGCCAAAGCCCTGCTTAAAGCGGATTACCGCCTGGGGTACGCTTAAAGCTCTGAAACCGTCTCTGTTTCGCCTGGCCAGATCTTCCAGGCGGGCCTCAACCACCGGCACCTTGGGAGACCAAAAAGGCAATTTGACCATGACCACGCAGGTCAGGGCCTCACCGGGCACATCTACCCCTTCCCAAAAACTTGAAGCGCCGAAAAGCACCGACCTTTCTGTCATCCTGAATTCCTCTAAAATCCTCGACCTGCTGCCATCAATGCCATGACCCAACAGGCATATATCCATATTCTCCAGTTTAGTCTTTAACCGGTGGTAGGTTTCACGCAAGGTCCGGTGGGAAGTAAACAGGACCAGGGTCTTGCCGCCGGTCACGCCCACCAGCCCGGCAATTATTTTCTCAAGCTGCTCCAAATATAAGCCGTCAGCCACAGCTCCCTGGGCCGGCAAGTCGCGATTGATACAAAGCAAGGCCTGCTGTTCATAAGCAAAGGGCGAGTCAAAGTGAGCCTGAGCCAGCTGCTCTTTGGCAAGAAAATTTAAGCCGGACCGCTCAATAAAGTGCTCAAAGGTGTCATTTACAGAAAGTGTGGCAGAGGTAAATACTACGCTGCTTTTATTTTTAAAAAATCGATTGAACAGCAATTCCCCAACATTAATAGGCGCCGCCAGCAAGGTACAGTATCTGATCCGGCCTCCGGTTAAATACTCCAGATCTGCCCAGTACACAAAAGCTTTGTCGGAGCTTTCTAAAATAAACAGGAGATTTTCAGTCAATACTGTACCCGAGTGTACCACCTGCAGTAGGTCACGGGCCGGTTCATCCCATTCCTCGGCCGCGATAGACCACAGCTCCATTAATTCCACGAGGGACATAATTGCGCCTGTAAGCTTGCGCAGCAACCTAACTAGTTCTCTGCCGCTAGCCAAAAAATCCCCGTACCGAGTGTCACTGTCCGGCAGCCGTAGGGTAGTGCGGCTATATTCCTGCACTCCGCTAGGGATTTTATTAGTGGCCATTGCGCCAAGTTCCTGAAAAAAAAGACGCGCCGCCTCACTTGTTTCCAGCCTGATTTCTTGGGCTGCCTTACTACCCTGCCGCCACCGCACACCATCATCCGGCGGGGCAATTTCCGTTAGTTTGCCCAGGGTTTTCCCGGTCAGCCCCAGCCAGCGGGTCAGTAAACTCTGGGAAACCTGCCGCCCCAAATGAGCAGTGGCCGAGTCCTCCAGATGATGGGCCTCATCAATAATCAGCGGCCCGTAGGCCGGCAGTACCCGGTTTTCCGCATTGATGTCCGTGAATAACAAGGAGTGATTGGTAATAATCAGGTCTGCCTCTTCCGCTTCTTTTCTGGCTTTATTCACAAAGCAATCCCGCAGATAGCGACATCTCGAGCCTAAACATCCGTCAGCATCCCCGCAAATAGTGACCCAGTAGTCTCCTTCACCGGGTAAAACATTCAACTCGGTACGATCGCCGGTTTCTGTAACTGACAGCCAGGTCAGCACCCGGGCATAAAAGGCCGCTTCCTCCGGCTGGTGCACCCCGCTTAAGACACCTTGCCACCGGCGCAGGCAAATATAATTCTGCCTCCCTTTGGCCAGTGCTACCCGAAAAGGTTCTTGGATCACACTGGCTAATAGCGGGATGTCTTTATGCCAGAGCTGCTCCTGAAGGTTGATGGTGTTGGTAGCGATTAGCACCCGCTCTTTGTTTTTGATGCTCCATGCCACAGCCGGCAGCAAATAGGCCATCGACTTGCCTATCCCGGTGCCGGCCTCAAGCAGTAAATACTTGTCTTCATTAAGCGCCCTGGTCACAGTCCTGATCATTGCTTCTTGCTGTGGCCGGTACTCATAGCCGGGTATCGCTTGAGCCAGTAGTCCATCCCTTCCAACAAGCGAGGCCAAGACATCCGCATCCAGCAACACCCTTTCCTTGCCGGATATTTGCTCCCGGTAGACCGGCACTTTATTATCCTTACTTTGCCTGCGCCAATAGGGAGTAGAAGCTATTTTCCGGTCAGGGAAAACTCGCAGCGAATCCTTGACCAAACCGGCGGTAAAACCATGCCACCGGGAATGTGCCTCAGCTAGCAAGCTGTTTAACTGGACCAGTACATTCAGATCGACCGCCCGCAGCTTATTGATCAATACAGCCAGCAGGTGTGCCGTAGCCACGGCATCATCCAGCGCCCGGTGTCCGGCGCCAGGATCTATCTTAAGGTACCTGCACAAGGTACTCAGCCGGTAATTAGACGAGCCCGGCGCCACGATCCGGGCTAATTCCAGAGTGTCATAAGAAGGGTTATGGAAAGGCCGGCCCCTCGCCGCCGCTAAAAAACCCAGGTCAAAATCAACATTATGTCCGGCAATGGCGCTGTCCCCGATAAAGTCTAGGATTTCGGGAAGCACCGCAGCCAGTTCAGGCGCGCCGGCTAAATCCTGGTCGGTAATGCCGGTCAAACGTTTAATTCTTAGGTGGAGTGGCTGTTTAGGATTGACCAGGGTTTGCAGCCTGCCGGTTATTTCGCCGTCCTCCAGGCGCACCAGACCGATTTCAATGATCTTGTCTGCTACAGGGTTCAGGCCTGTTGTCTCTAAATCACATACAACGAAGGTGCTTTGGGCGTTATTATCCAATAAAAGCTACCACCTATAATGTATTTGATCAAATTTCAATTATACATGTTTTCTTCAAGAAACGCCCCAAATCCTCCATATTATTTCTCACTTAGATATTTTTCAGCAGCAACAGCGGCAACGGCCCCGTCAGCCACAGCAGTAACCACCTGACGTAACAGCTTGTCGCGCACATCACCCGCCGCAAAGATACCCAGGCGCGACGTCTGCATATTTTCGTCGGTAATAATGTAGCCGTGGTCATCCAGCTCGACCAGGTCCTTAACTAGTCCGGAAACAGGCTCGTTGCCCACATAGATAAATGCCCCGTCCACCGGAATAATGTTTTTCTTACCATCACGCACATCTTTTAACGTGACTGCATTAACAGTACCCTCTCCATGAATTTCATCGATCACATGGTGCCAGATAAATTCTACCTTTGCATTATCAAAAGCCTTCTGCTGCACTACTTTTGTGGCTCTCAATGCACCCCGGCGGTGCACAATTAAAACCTTTTCCGCAAATTTAGTCAGATAAACAGCTTCCTCCACGGCTGCATCACCGCCGCCGACCACAACCACCCTCTTGCCGCGGAAGAAAGGGCCGTCGCAGGTAGCGCAAAAAGACACGCCGCGCCCGATTAGTTCAATCTCCCCTTTGACTTGCAGTTGCTGGGGACGAACACCGGTGGCCATAATCACCGCGCCGGCAGAAATCTCACCGCTAGAGGTTTTAATAATAAATTTATTATCCGCAGGGAGCAATTCGCCCACATCCGCGAAAGCGATTTCCAGACCAAAGCGGCGCGCCTGGGCTTCCATCCGGGACATCAATTCAACGCCATCAATGCCCTCGGTAAAACCAGGATAATTTTCTATCAAATCTGTACTGACCACTAGACCACCCGGCATCGCCCGCTCAAGCAAGACAGTATTGCGGGCCGCCCTGGCCGCATAGATACCGGCAGCAAGACCGGCGGGACCGCCGCCAACAATCACCAGGTCTCTTTTTTCCAACTTAATCACCTTTCTGAAGAAATAATAGCTTTACTTCCCGTAATTTTACAGCAAAAATAAGGATGACGTCAACAAAATTGACTTCAATATCCGCTGATGCGGCGCCGGCAGAAAATGAGAATTTTATATTTAGTATAGAATTATCAATAAAAAAAACCTTCAAATAATTACTAATAACCTATATGGACAAAAATCTAAACTAAGGTTATAATAAATAGTAAAATATGGGAGGGTAAGCACTTATGGAAAACACAGATAGCCAATTAATTGTTAATAAAGACGCTTCCGGAACCATTAAAATTTCTGAAGAAGTGGTAAGGATTATTGCCGGTCTAGCCGCTACCGAAATAGAAGGCGTAGCCGGTATGAGCGGCGGCATTGTGGGAGGCATAGCGGAAAAACTCGGTCGTAAAAACATGACCAAAGGGGTCAAGGCCGAAGTTGGTGAAACAGAAGCCGTCATTGATTTATCCATAATCGTTGAATACGGCGCACGTATTCAGAACATCGCCCACCAAATTCAAAACAAGGTAAAAAACACTGTGGAAAGCATGACCGGCTTAACTGTGTCCGGGGTCAATGTTAATGTACAAGGAGTATCCTTTGGCCTTGATCCTAAAGAAGACGAAATGAAAACCAAATAAATTAGGGAAAATATTTACTAAGTAATTATAAACGACTTTTGTCCAAACATTTACTAGTTTAAACATTCAGGATATCACTAAAAAGTAATACCCTGAATGTTTTTTAATTACCTTTGCCGGAAATTGGCCATTAGGCAATTCTCTGAGCGGAAAGGTGCTTACTCATCGCTTCCTGGAATAAGCTGAGATACTCTACTCCAGAGCGTGCCCACGAAAAGTCCAGTTCCATCGCATTTTTAACCAGCCGCTGCCATTCCTCCGGTTTTTCCCGGTAAAGCTTTAGCGCCCTATTAATGGTATTAAGCAACGAGGTTTCTGAGTAGTCGCTAAAGCCGAAGCCATTGCCTGAATTGGTGGCCGGGTTATAGTCGCTAACGGTGTCAGCCAGCCCGCCGGTGAAACGTACAATGGGAATGGTACCATATCTAAGGCTGATCAACTGGCCCAGACCACATGGCTCGAAACGTGAGGGCATCAAAAACATGTCTGCCCCGGCGTAAATCCGCTGGGCTAAGATCGCGTTAAACC
>JAQVOX010000169.1 GCA_028702435.1 Desulfotomaculaceae bacterium
AATCATCCGGTTAACTGCGTTGTTACCGCCACCCCCAACCCCGACAACCTTAATATTGGCAAACTGATCTAGGTCGAGTTCAAAGTCAAGCATGCATTAGCCTCCTCACTAAATATACATTCATTACTTATTCAAAAGGCTCTGGTGTCATCTTAAACTTATCCTGGAACCAGTGATAAAACCTCTCTATTATTTTACCGTTTGGCTCACGATAAGCATTACTTGTTCCACCGGATTCAATATTCTGCATAGAACCATAAACAGCAAGGCCAAAGGCGTTAGCAAGATTCGGTCCAAGAACCTGATTGGCAGCTTGGGGTGCTCCGATTCTTGTCTCTAGCTGCAGGATCTTTTCAGCCATACCTGTTAGCCCGTCCAACTGTGCCACACCGCCGTATAGAACAGCCCCTCCCACTAGTTGACTAGGGTAATTAAAACTTATTACCACCTCGGAGATCATATGGAATATCTCCTTTATCCGGGCTTCAATTATAGAACTTATAAAACTACCGGATACTTTCTTAGATATTGTTTCATCGGTCCCATCTATTTCAATATTCTCTTTCCCAGCATTGTCCGGTCCTTGATACTGCTTTAAGACTTCCCCGGCCCGGGCCATGGAAATACGTAAACCTATGGCCAAATCGCTGACCAGGTGTTCACCCCCTATAGACAATACAGCGGTCTCCCGAATTAGACCTCGATCATGAATACTAACTGTCACTGTGGTGGCTCCAATATCGATCATTAACGTCCCAAATTCTCTTTCGAATGGACTTAGAAGTGCTTTAGCTGCCGCCAGCGGGCTGTATATTATATCCTGTACTACAATTCCCGCTAACCTGGCGCTCTCAATAATACTCTCAATATTTTGATTATCGCATGTAATTGCCCGGGCCTGCAGATCAGTCCCCGGCCATGACAAGCTAACTATATTTCTGGGAGGCATCAACGCTAGTAATCTTTCACTCGTAGGTATTCCGATTGCAGTCTTCACCGTGTTAATCCGGCCTTGCTCCCCTGCAGCTCTAGAAATTTGGCAGTCTCTAATTAATATACCGGTTCTGTTATAGCCTATATACGCGCTAGTTGCCTTTTCTCCAGCCATCTTTTCTGCTTTTTCCAGCGCCTGTCGGATAGTAATAGCGGCTGCAGCAAGGTCATTTACAGAACCTTTTTGCATCCCTACGGTAGGACTTACTCCCACCCCTACCACCTGGGGAGACCCATTTTTAACCCTTACCATTATTGCCGCTGTTTTAGCAGTACCTAAATCAAGACCGGCCAGTATAGCAGGATGTCTTTTGGACAATCACAGAGCCTCCCGATCATTTTTGCATATATATATAATTTCACTCTATTAGGACTTCAACATAAAAAAGATTTTCCCTTTTTAAAAAATTATTTTTTTAACAAATGTCTACGTATGATGGCAATATTATTAAATAGCCTAACGCCAAAAGCAACGACTGCAGCCAGATAAAGGTCAATACCCAGTCTTTCGCCAATAAAAGCCAGTCCTGCTGCTAATAAGGCATTACTAAAGAAGCCGGAAATAAAAATTTCATTGTCGAAGTGGTCCTCCATGGCTGCCCTGATCCCCCCTAAAACCGAATCCAAAGCAGCCAGTGCCGCCACTGACAAGTACTTAGCATAAGCATGGGGCAATATCAGAGGAATATTCAACCCAACCATAATTCCTACCCCCAGCCCTAAAACAGCCAACCAAAGTCCTAACCACATAAACAGCTCACCTTCTTTATGTTGTTGTAGCATAGTCAAATCTCAAGCCACCGGTAAAAGCAGGAATTAAGATTTTTTCTTTGATCGTTACATTAACCGCAATACCCCGTTCATTTAGAATTTCTGCCGGTCCTCCTTTAATCACCAAGCTGCTCTTTAATGTAGTGGCGTTTCCAATAGCAATAACCCGATAAGGAGCTGAGATATTAACCATGTTAACAACTATATGGTTTCCAGCGAGACGGATCTCACTGGTAGCCAGAAGGCGCTGGTTATTAATCGCTATGGCCTCAGCACCGGCCCCACGCAGTTCATTAACTACGTGCAGCAAATCGTAGTCCTTAATGGAAATAAGTTTAGGACTGCGATCAGGCGTTGAATCGGGAAGGTTTTCCAGGACCACCTCCACACCGGGACCCTCTACCGGAACTAGTCCGGCATAAAGTTTAATTTTGGACAACTCGCTTTCAAATGCGACGGCTGCTTCAGAGTAGCCCTTACCGGCTTCTTCAAGCTTTGCGGAAAGGTCGGTTGACTCATCAAGCAAATGCGCCAATTCCTTCTCCAGTTGCAGCTTCTCAACAGTTAGTTCCTGTTCACGGCCATAAGCCACTCCTTGTTCAACGCTGCTGGTGGTTCGATACTGTAAGGTCAGCATCAGGCCCAGGCTCACCGCAACTAGAAGAATGGACACATATATTGGTTTATTCATAATTAATCTCTCCTAACCGGCCTCGCCCGCGTATTCGTATTTAATACCGGCGCTATAAGCCGGTACATTAACTTGAGTTAATTTTTTCACAGCAACCTGAATTCCCCAAAATTGAAGCGTCTCTGCTACACCGCCCTTCATCTTTAAAGAACTCTCCAGCGTATCCGGGTTACCAATAGCCTTAATTACGTAGGGAGGCGCCAGACGGTAATTTTTATTCAATACAATTGTCGGCCCGGTACAGCGGACCTCAGTGGTCGCCAGCAATCTCTGTCCATTAATGGAAACCGCCTCAGCGCCGGCCGCCTTGATTTCATTTAATACCAGCAGCACATCCTCATCATGCAACACATAAGGGTCAGGGTTCTCACCCGGCCTGATAGTGATATTACTGTCGCTCAGAGTAACCTCAACCCCCGGTCCGGTCAACTCGGAAACACCGGCTAAAATTTTAGCTTCTTCTAGTTCTTCCTTCAATTCATCGATCAGCGGACCGCTGGTGGCACGGTCTAAATTTTTACGCAAAGTATCGATCTCGACCAGCAGGGTGTCACGCTCTTTTTCCATCCAGTCTACCTGGGCTGAAAGTTCTGTCACTCTTTGTACCGACTCATCATGCTGTATTTCCTTGATCACGCGAAACTGTAGATCGGAAGAGCAC
>JAQVOX010000170.1 GCA_028702435.1 Desulfotomaculaceae bacterium
AATCACCCGCTCGATCTCCCGCATCGTTTCGGCGCCAAGTTCCTGCTCTCTAGCCTCATACATTTCCCGGGAACGCTCGGTCAGGTAAGACTGCAGTTCTTGGCGCCCCATCCCTTCTAAGTCTGCGGGCGCCAGTTGATGGTTAGGCAGGTAAAGCTGCTCTGAATAATCCAAAAGCCCTTTTAAATCCCATTCTTCAGGATAAACCCCTTCCGGGGCATAAGTGGCTACCGCCTGCTCTACCGTAGCATCGATCATTTCCAGCACATTGTCTTTAAGATCACCGCCGGTAAGCACCTGGCGGCGCTGCTTGTAAATTAATTCACGCTGCTGGTTCATCACATCATCGTATTGAAGCACCTGCTTACGAATATTGAAGTTACGGTTTTCCACCCGCTTCTGCGCAGTTTCAATAGACTTGGTAATCATAGCGTGCTCGATGGGCATATCTTCTTCAATACCCAGCCGGTCCATAATCCCTGAAATATTATCAGAACCGAACAAGCGCATCAGGTCATCCTCTAAGGAACTGAAAAACTGGGTCGCCCCGGGATCGCCCTGCCGGCCGCAGCGGCCGCGGAGCTGGTTGTCAATCCGCCGGCTTTCGTGCCGCTCCGTGCCCAGGATGTATAACCCGCCTTGCTCCACGACCAAACGCCGCTCTTCTGCCGACTGCTTCCGGTATTTCTCCTGCAACTCCTGGCTGAGCGGGTCTTGGGTCCCGTCAGAAGCAGCAGCATTTTCCGGACCGGCTTCAAGATCGGGGCCCAGTCGGTGCAGTTCCTGCCGGGCTAAAAAATCCGGATTACCCCCGAGCAGAATGTCAGTACCACGGCCAGCCATATTGGTGGCAATGGTAACCGCCCCCCGCCGCCCGGCCTGGGCGATGATTTCGGCCTCTTTATCGTGATACTTGGCGTTTAATACCTGGTGGTCAATGCCCTTTTTGCGGAGCATCCGGCTGAGGTGTTCTGACTTTTCAATGGAAATTGTGCCTACCAGCACAGGCTGTCCCTGGGAATGCCGGTTAACTATTTCATTAACAACCGCCTGGAACTTAGCCGGCTCGGTTTTGTAAATCACATCCGCCAAGTCTTTCCGAACCATCGGCTTGTTGCTCGGGATCACCACGACGTCCAAATTATAAATTTTTTTCAGCTCTTGCTCCTCTGTTTCCGCGGTGCCGGTCATACCGGCCAGTTTGTCGTACATCCGGAAGTAATTTTGAAAAGTAACAGTCGCCAGGGTTTGAGACTCCCGTTCGATCTTAACTCCCTCTTTAGCCTCAATAGACTGGTGCAGGCCGTCGCTGTAGCGCCTGCCGAACATCAAACGACCGGTAAACTCATCCACAATGATTACCTGCCCGTCCTTGACCACATAGTCCCGGTCCCGCTTCATTAAACCGTGGGCCTTTAGAGCCTGGTTCAGGTGGTGGGTAAGCTCAATGTTCTTGTCATCATAAAGGTTTTCGACACCAAGCATTTTTTCCACCTTGGCCACTCCGGACTCGGTAATGACTACCGTATGCGCTTTTTCATCCACATTGTAGTCGGTTTCCCGGCTAAGCCGGGGCACAATGCGGGCAAAGGTATAGTATAATTCAGTTGATTTCTCCGCCTGGCCGGAAATAATCAGCGGAGTCCTGGCCTCATCAATCAGGATACTGTCTACCTCATCCACGATGGCGTAGTTTAGCTCCCGCTGCACTAACTGGCCCGGATGGTGGGCCATGTTATCCCGCAAGTAATCAAAACCAAACTCGTTATTCGTACCATAGGTAATATCGGAGTGGTAGGACTGCCTACGGTCCTCCCATTCCAGGCCGTGCGCCACCAAGCCGACACTTAAACCCAGATATCGATATACCTGGCCCATCCACTCACTGTCCCGCCGGGCCAGGTAGTCGTTCACCGTGATCACGTGAACTCCTTTACCGGTTAGGGCATTCAGGTAAACCGGCAGGGTGGCTACCAGGGTTTTACCCTCACCGGTCTTCATCTCGGCGATGCGTCCCTGGTGCAGCACAATCCCGCCCAGCAGCTGTACATCAAAGTGCCTCATACCCAGTACCCGGCGGGATGCCTCCCGCACCACGGCAAAGGCCTCAGGCAGAATATCGTCCAAGGTCTGCCCGTTAGCCAAACGTTCCCGGAACACCGGGGTCATAGCTTGCAGTTCACCCTCCGGCATGGCGGATACCTTTGGTTCAAATTCATTGATGGCCTTGACCGTTTTCTGTATCTTCTTAATTTCACGGGCGTTGTCATCAAGCCAGTCTTTTATGAATCCAAGCATTTATACCACCTCTTAATCAGTCGGAAACAAACACGATAATACATAGATCTTATACTACAATTATTATATGGTCAATTATGCTTTATCTTTAATATCTTTAAGTTAAAAGCGCCCCCTACGAGGCGCTGTACCAATCTTATTTAGAAATCCTGCTCGATCAACCCGTAATTACCGTCCTTTCGTTTATAAACCACATTGACCTGCTCAGTTTCAGCATTAGAAAAAACAAAAAAATTATGCCCGAGCAAATTCATCTGGAGCAAAGCCTCTTCAACCGGCATGGGCTTAATGGCAAAGCGCTTGGTCCTTACCAGCCTTGGCGCTTCTTCATCACTGTCTACAGGTGTCGTCAACTTTGGTACACTCACGAACCGCACACCACGTTTTTGCAGTTTACCCTTATATTTCCCAATTTGCTTCTCTAGCTTTTCCACCACCAAGTCAGTGGAGGTATACATATCATCAGTGCTTTCTTCGCCTCTTAAGATCATCCCGTTAATCGGTATGGTCACTTCGATCCGGTGTGAATCCTTTTCAACCGTCATGGTAACCTGGGCGTCACCCAAATTGTCAATGTATTTACTCAACTTGCCCACGCGCTTTCCAATATAATCTTTTAACGCATCCGTTACTTCAATATTTCTGCCGCGCACGTGCACTTTCATGAAAATACCTCCTTTTCGAATCCTAGATTACTATTATTCCCAGATAAGCGCCTATTCTTTCTTGTAACCGTAGGCATCTTATCTATTGCCGGGAAAGATTCTAAGAAGTAAAAACCCCAGACTGGCTGGGGTTAACCACATTTAT
>JAQVOX010000171.1 GCA_028702435.1 Desulfotomaculaceae bacterium
AGTTGGTACTCCAGGTGGACCAGGCGCTCCCCGGCGCCAAGGACCATATCTTCATACTCCTTTAGTTCCGGGGTAATATACCTTTCGGAGTTAGCTAGAGTTTGCCTTCGTTGATAATCCTCCGGCGCCAACTGCAAATTGGACCTGGTTACCTCTATATAATAGCCAAATACTTTATTGAAACCGACTTTCAGTGATTTAATACCGGTACGTGCCCGCTCCCGCTCTTCTAAGGCAGCCAGCATGACCTTGCCGTCCCTGCCGGCAGTGCGCAGCCGGTCTACCTCCGGGTTATACCCGGCCTTAATAATCCCGCCGTCTTTAAGTGACAGCGGCGGGTCATCTTCAATAGCTTCTTCCAAGAGCGCCAGGACATCGTCAATCAGGTCGACGGCATGTCCGGTTGTCTGCAAAAGTGCAGCACCCGCCTGCTCCAGCAGGGACTTAAGCCCCGGCAAGTGCAGCAGGGATTTTTTTAGGGCTACCAGGTCCCGGGCATTGGCCGTGCCGAAAGAAATCCTACCGGCCAATCTTTCCAGATCATAGATGTTCTTTAGCCCATTCTGCAGGTCATGGCGCAAGAAAACGCTGTCCACCAGTTCCCCGACTGCTTCCAGGCGCGCCTCAATCTCATTTCTGTCCAACAAGGGCCTTTCGATCCAGTTTCTGATCAGCCTGCCGCCCATAGCTGTAACCGTGTGGTCAAGAACGCCAAGCAAGGTATTTTTGCGGGACCCGCCCATGATGCCCTTCGTCAATTCTAAATTACGCCTGGTTTGTGCGTCCAGGATCATATACTTGCCCGGCTGGTACAATTGTATTTTATTGAGGTGGGAAAGCTCCCTTTTCTGGGTTTCCTGCAGGTAACTAAGTAGGGCTCCGGCTGCTGCAACCATATACTCGGAAGCAAATATCCGTTGTCGCTCACCAAAAGACACACCAAATTGCTTCTCTATCGCCTGCCTGGCCTCATCCTGGACAAAGGCCGCCTCCCGGTAGCCGCTAATTACCGGCATGCTGGCCAGTAATAATACATTGGGAAAAGCTTCAACTGCGGAGCGAGGTACAATCACCTCCGCCGGCCTGAGCCGGGCCAACTCTTCAGTTAACCCTAACCGGGCCCCGGCGCCGGTAAAAGAAGTGACCATAAAAGAACCCGTGGTAATATCTGAAACAGCAAGGCCGAACCCGTCTTTTCCCGGAGCTACGCTCACTAGAAAGTTGTTGTTTTTATCTTCAAGTTGCCGGCTCTCCATCACCGTGCCCGGGGTAACCACCCGGACCACCTCCCGCCGTACAATACCCTTAGCGGCGGCAGGATCTTCAACCTGTTCACAGATAGCCACCCGGTATCCTTTAGCAATAAGCCGGGCAATATAGCCGTCTGCAGCATGGTAGGGCACTCCGCACATGGGCACACGCTCACTGCCCCCACCGTCCCTGCCGGTAAGGGTTATTTCCAGCTCACGAGAGGCCAGGCGGGCATCTTCAAAAAACATTTCATAAAAGTCACCCAGACGAAAAAACAGAACCGCATCCGGGTACTGTTCCTTTATCTCAAGATACTGCTTAATCATCGGCGTAAAACTCACCGGAATCCTCCTTCGCCGGTTGTGTCTTTTAATCTATCGCTTACTAATTCTACAGGATCAGTTTGCCTGTCAGCCGGGCCAGGTGCGCCTCAGTTATTTGCACCTTGACAATTTGGCCCGCAAGCTCTTTCTCTCCCTGGAAAACAACCATTTTATTGCCCCTGTTCCTCCCGATTAATAAGCCCGACCCTGTTTTGCTTTCGCCCTCAACCAGCACTTGCTGCACGCTTCCCTCTACTTCAAGGTTTCTCTCCAGGCTAATTTTATTCTGAAGTTTAATCAACTCCTGGATGCGCGCCTTTTTTTCCGCCTCCGGAATCTGCCCTGCCAGCTTAGCTGCGGGAGTACCCGGCCGGGTGTTGTAAACAAAAGTATACGCGCCGTCAAACCCGGCCTGGCGGACAAGGTCCAGGGTATCATGGAAATCTCTTTCCTCTTCACCGGGAAAGCCGACCATAATATCCGTGGTTATGGTCGCGCCGGGGACAGCTGTCTTTATTTTTTCAACCAGCTCTAAATATTTTTCCCGGGTATAGCCCCGGGTCATCTTTTTTAAAATACGGTTGCTTCCCGCCTGCACCGGCAGGTGGAAATACTCACAAACTTTGCCGGAAGCTGCAATCGTTTCGATTAGCCGATCGGAAAAGTCACGTGGATGTGAGGTCATATAACGGATCCATTCAATACCACCGTCCTGCTCCAAATGCTCCAGCTGTTCCAGCAAACCGGCAAAATCAATAGGCCCCGCCAGGTCTTTGCCGTAGGAATTAACGTTTTGCCCGAGCAAAATTACCTCTTTGTAACCCTCACGGCCCAGTTTAGCTACTTCGTCCAGGATATCTTCCGGGCGGCGGCTTCTCTCCCGGCCGCGCACATAGGGCACAATACAGTAGGTGCAAAAATTGTTGCACCCGTACATGATCGTCACCCACGCGCGCACCCCCGCTTTTCTTTTTACGGGCAAATTTTCAGTAATGCTGCCGGCGCCTGGCCACACGGCCTGGACCGGGCTCCTGCTCTCGACAACCTTCCCGATCAATTCCGGCAACTGGTAGGTATTATGAGTGCCAAAGACCAGGTCGACATAAGAAAATGCCTGTCTGATCCACCTGGCCATACCCTCCTGCTGGGCCATACATCCCCCCACACCGATAATCAGCTCCGGCTTTTCCTGTTTCAAACGGCGCAGCCGCCCCAGCAGTGAGAAAACTTTGTTCTCGGCAGTTTCCCGCACGCAGCAGGTATTTAAAAGCACAATGCCGGCGTCTTTCAGATCACCGGCCGGCTCATAACCCATGTCCTCCAACATTCCGGCCAGCACTTCCGAATCATGCTCATTCATCTGACACCCGAAGGTAACAATATGATAAGTTCCCTTGTAGTCAATCCCTGTGGCCATCACAAATCTCCTCGTCTATTTCTTCCATTATAGCGCAGACCCTGATATTAAACAACAAATGGCCTATTTTACTAGCAACCGGCAACTTCACCGGCAAGCCAAGCGGGC
>JAQVOX010000172.1 GCA_028702435.1 Desulfotomaculaceae bacterium
TCGTTTTTCTTGATTACTTGATGGTACTTATAAAGGGCAGAAATTGCCCTGGCAGCTCGGTCAATAGAATAATAATATACAATATTGTTTTCCTGCTCGAATTTCTGGGCGTAATCATGGAAACGTCCCCCGTAAGTCCACGCAACTATTGGTTTTTCCGGATTGTTGCCGGCAACTTCTCGAATGATTTCAGTTATGTCTAAAAAATCTCCCTCTTTATCAAGGAATGAACCGGTTATGCAAATAACTGAGTCTACTTGGGGATCTGCTATTACTGCTTCCAATATGCGGCGATAAGAGTGGTCATAACCGTGGAATATGCCGGCCGGCCACATGTCAACAGGATTATCATAGTGCGCCCATTCTGGAAACATTTCACTTAATAAATCCGTTGTCGGCTTACTTAGCCGGGCAACCTCTAACCCGTGCCGGGCGCAGGCGTCAACTGCAATAATGCCGGCTCCGCCAGATATTGAGACAATGCCTACCTTTTTCCCATTAATATTATTAAAGGTACTGAATATTTTATTGAGATCGTTTATTTCTTCAATATCCTCAGCACGAAACAAGCCGCACTGCTTAAATGCCGTGTCAAAGATCTTGTCTTCACCGGCTAGAGAGCCGGTGTGTGAACTTGCAGCGACGGAACCGGCAGGGCTGGCTCCTGTTTTGTATATAATCACTGGTTTTAATCCCGCTGCGTCTCTGGCGGCACGCATGAATTTTTGCCCGTCTTTCAAACTCTCCATATGTATGTTTATTACCTTGAGGCGAGGATCCCGCACTAGATGGCCTAATAAATCTGCTTGTTCTATATCAGCTGTATTACCGGTATCAATTAATAGCCCGATGCCATTATATACTTGTGTGGCTCCTACAACGAAAACCCCTGACTGGCAAAGGATTCCTGTAGTAGTCGTTGTATTTATAAAACGCATAAAAGAGGCACAAAAATGATTGAAATTATTTATCACCCCAAGCGTGTTTGGTCCTAAAATACGAACCCCGTAGTTGGCTGCAATATTCAAAATATCTTTTTGCATTATTTTGCCGCGTTCGTCTCCATCAAAAAAACCCTGGGCTGTAATCACTACCAGTTTTATTCCCCTTTCTGCGCACTGGGTAAAAAGCCCCGGTACTGCGTCACGTGGCGCGCAGATAACTGCTAAATCAGGAACTTCCGGTATGTCAAGTACAGAAGTGTAAGCACGATGTCCAAGAATGAGACCTCCTTTTAGATTAACCGGATAGATCTTTCCTTGGTATCCCCATTCAAGCAAAACTTCCAGGGGATTATTGCTTCCTTTGCCGGTGCGGCGGGTCACACCGATTAATACAACAGATTCCGGCTCAGTTAACTTTTTATAGTCAGTAACAGAAAACATTAATAGACAACCTCCATGCTAATTAATATAAAATATTGACCAGTACATAATTGCTTTAATAAGCAACTGATTACTTAAGAATAATGTGGTACAATTATACTACTTTCTTAATTGATTGACAAAGGATTCGGGCAGTATTATGGCTCTAGCAGATGTTAAGGTAGTGACCTGGGGTGGCGATGCCGGGTAACATCATAAATAAATAAAAGGATAAATAAAGAGGGGTGTATACTATCTATGCCGGTAATAGATTTTCATATTCACCCAATCTATTATGAGAAGTATTGTAAAGATGCAGAAGATTTTGTTAAAAAAATTCATAATGTTGAAAACTTGCTTGTTTTATTTGAAAAATACAGAGAGCCTGCCGGCTTTACCCGTTATCTCAGTGAAAATGGGGTAGATTACGGAGTTATCCTGGCTGAATTAAGTCCGGTTACTACTGGAATTTGCTCTAATGAATATGTGTATGAATTCTGCCGGGGTCAGGAACGTTTGATTCCATTTGCCCATGTCAACCCTTACCTGGTAAGTGACGGCGGCAGGGAACTGAAGAGACTGGTAACAGAAATGGGTTTCCGAGGCTTAAAAATGTATCCTACCTATAACTACTTTTATCCAAATGAACCACTTGTCTACCCTATTTATGCTAAAGCAGAGGAGTTGGGCATACCGGTACTGTTTCATACAGGTTCTTCAGTTTTTCAAGGAGCCAGGCTTAAATACGGTGATCCACAGTTTTTTGATGATGTGGCTATTGATTTTCCTGACCTCAACCTGCTCATGGCCCATAGTGGTCGTGGGTATTGGTATGATCGAGCTTTTTTCCTTTCTCGCCTGCATAAAAATCTTTATATGGAAATATCAGGTTTGCCACCGCAGAAGCTTTTAGATTACTTTCCTGATTTAGAACGTAATGCGGACAGAGTAATATTTGGTTCGGATTGGCCTACCGTGGCCAGTATTAAGGCCAACATAGAGGCTATAAGAAGACTGCCTTTGAAAGAAGAAACTAAGGAAAAGATCTTAGGCGGAAACGCTGCCCGTTTACTTAAAATATAGGATAGAAATATGCGACAGTTTTTAAACGGTAGGCCGGTTATCTAGAAAATAGGCGATCGTTTATTGGTGTGTTGTTCATCTAGTTTACACAAAACCGCTTATAGTGTTATATTTATAGAGTGTGCTGTATTATTTCTGTGCTTATGATTAATCGTTTACTTGGAAATTCATAATAATAAATAAGTAAGGGGTTAAGGATGATCTTAGGAGAACAAAGGACATTAAAAGAGGATGCGCTGCAATTGCATCGAAAAAAACATGGTAAAATAGCTGTGGTGAGTAAAACGCCACTGAATAACGAGTATGATCTTTCCCTTGCTTATACACCAGGTGTTGCAGAGCCATGCCTATTGATTCATGCAAATAAAGACTTGGTTTACGAATATACAAGCAAGGGAAATCTGGTAGCAATAGTGACTGATGGAACTGCTGTGCTTGGTTTAGGAAATCTTGGCCCGGAAGCGGCAATGCCGGTAATGGAAGGTAAGGCAGTGCTTTTTAAAAAATTTGCTGGCATTGATGCTTTTCCTATCTGTGTCGGTACAAACGATCCTGGCAAGATTATTGAGTTTGTAAAACTACTTGCACCGACTTTTGGTGGGGTCAATCTAGAGGATATAGCTGCTCCGGCTTGTTTGGAAATT
>JAQVOX010000173.1 GCA_028702435.1 Desulfotomaculaceae bacterium
GGTCGGGGCAGAGGTCGCCGGAACAAAATTTCCTGGTCAGTATGCCGAATTCTTTATTTAATTCCACGTCTTCGAAGGCCTTAACAACATCTATTTTAAAAAAAGCGATCTTCATTTCATGTCTCATCTTTTTGACGATTTGTTTCACCAAAGAGGTCTTGCCGGAAGACGGGGGGCCGGCTATCACGAGAAGCTTCATATAAAACACCACCTGTTTTTTTACTTAGGCCAGGCTTGCGGATACTAATTCTTTGGTAATCATTTTACCGGTCCTCAGCCTTTCCCTGATAATACTTACCTTTTTGTCATATTCCAGCAGGTTGTAGGCGGCTGTAACCTCGAGATCGCTGCGAATAATTACCTTTTTTACCGCCCCGTTTTGCATGATGATCCTCTTTTTGGTGAGCAGGGCTATTACAGGGTCATGTGTCACAAAAACAATTATTTTCCCAGTGTTCTGGATGATCCTGACCACCTCTTGCTTGAAAATTCCGGCGTTTTCTATTTCGTCCAGGAGAATTACCGGTGAAGCGCCGATTAAAATAGCGTCGGCCACCAGCAGGGAGCGGGTTTGCCCGCCGGAAAGCACAGTTACCCGGGAATTTTTCCTTATTTTTTCCCCGGTAAATTTATTGGCCAGCTCGATGGTCTCGTCAATAACATTATTGTTCTTTATACCGCGGGCGCGCGCGTGTATCCGCAGAAATTCCTCCGATGAAAGGTCCGCGAAACACTTTGTGTTCTGAGTAATCATGGCAATGGGTTTCAGACAGGGATTACATCTCACTTCATCATCGGGGACAAGCCCGTTGACCAGCACCTTACGCCTGGTGGCTGTATCTTCCTGGGCCAGGAGTTCAATGTCGGTAATAAAGGCGGTCTTGCCGCTGCCGGTAGGACCCACTATTGATATGGTTTCCCCGGCAGATAATGTGATTTCCGAAAAGCTTTCTTTTAAACCTGCCTTGTTAAAACCCGGCAGGATGGTTAATTCAGTGATCAAAATTTTCGCCCCCTGTTTTACTTACTTCTGTAAAATATGTTTTTTTTAAACATATGCCACCTGATTAACGAATAATCAGATAGCCAATTTATTCTAACGTATATATAATTTTCAAACATCTATATTTGTATATATAATTTGGCTTTATTGCAATTTGTTACCATGGGGGATCAATTTTGACAATTCAGGCCGCAATTAACATTTAATTTGAAATGCCTTAATTTAGTTTCTTATGGCAGGATTTTACAGTCTGTAGCTCTATTCTGTATTTATCATGGCCTTATAAGTCTTTTATTTTAAACAGTACTGGTAATAAGCGATCGGGAGCAATAAGTGGGCAGATACTATTATTAATAGCAATAATGTATCCTGTATTTTGTTTCATATAAACATTTAGACTGCAGTATGGTCGCAGCAGCGATGAATGGTAAAATATTTATTCGGTGTAAAAATACATAAAAATATAGAAGGATAATATAAAGATGTATAAGAATAGTATTAATGTAATAAACAACTTGCAATCAGGCTTATTCCCCGCGGGATCTAATCCCGTTTCTATAATATTTATATTAAGGGGTGATATTTTTGTATCTTGCAGACTATACAAAGATACTGTCATCGCTCTCGATTCCCTGCCTTATCTTCAAGGATTCGCGGATTAGCTTCGCCAACAAGAAATTTATTGAAATCACAGGCTACTCGGAGCGGGAACTTAAGGAAATTCCCCCCAATCAATTTATACATCCGGAAGACAGGTCCTATGTGAGAAATAATATAACAAAGTGCTATTCCGGCATTGAAATAAATCAAGATATTGAGTTCAGGGCTTTTAATAAAGCAGGAGAAACGGTTTATGTGCTTGGTCACTGTGACCGTATAGAATTAGCAGGCGCCCCGGCCATTTTGATCCTATGTATAAATATCAGAAGGAAGGTCCTAACGAGAGAGTTGGAAACCAGCGGCGCGCTGGCCGGCTTATCCGCAAGGCTTCTATTGACGGAATCATTCGATGAAATATCCCGGCTTGTTTTGGACGAGGCCAAACGCTTGACCGGCAGCAAGTCAGGTTTTGTCGGGTATCTGGATGAAGTAACAAGACATGCAATTTTAATTACCCCGGGCTACGAAGTATGGGATAACTGCCAGATAGAGGATAGGATATATGTTTTTGATAAGTTTACCGGTTTGTGGGGCTGGGTATTAAATAACAAAAAACCCATTTTGACCAACTCCCCGGCGGAAGACCCCCGCTATAACGGCACGCCGCCAGGGCATATAACCATTGAACGTTTTCTCGCCGTGCCCGCTATGATCGGTACGAGACTTGTGGGGGAGGTCGCCCTGGCCAACCCTGACCGCGACTATACCCGAACGGACCAGGAAGTTGTGGAAAAACTGTCCAATATATACGCCATAGCAATACAGAGGAAATGGCTGAACGAGGGGCTAAAGAGGTCGGAAAGGGACTCCCGCGCCCTTTTAGAAATCATGTCACAGGGTGTCCTGTTCCAGGATGAACAGGGAGTAATCACCTGCGCGAATCCGGCGGCGCAAAGGATTCTAGGCGTGAGCCAGAAGCAGATCAAAGATAAAACTGATTTTATAATAATCTTGCGGGCAACCCGTGAAGACGGCACAGACCTGCCCGTGGCGGAATACCCATCCATGGTTGCCCTGCGGACAGGCAAAGAAGTGAATAATATGGTCATGGGTATTTACAACCCCAAAGAACGCAGGCGCATATGGCTGAAAGTCAACGCCACGCCACAGTTCAAAGCGGGAGAAAACAAGCCATGTCAGGTCTATACCACATTTGACGATATAACAGAGCTTAAAGCGGCTGAAGATAAAATCAGGGCGTCCCGCCAGCAGCTCCTGGACATTATTGAATCCCTGCCCGACGCGACTTTTGTCATAGACAGCGATAAAAAAGTGATTGCCTGGAACAAGGCCATTGAGGAAATGACCGGGGTGAAGAAGGAAAAGATGATCGGGAAAAGCGACTATGCTTACTGCATCTATGGCGACAACAAGCCGGTTTTAATCGACCTGGCCTTGTCTGACGACAGAAA
>JAQVOX010000054.1 GCA_028702435.1 Desulfotomaculaceae bacterium
TTTATTCTTAACGATAACCCCATGGTTAAGCTTATTCCCTTTCTGCTTCTCGCCATCGGTATTTTCATTATGTTCTGCTTCTTTGCCTCGCGGCGGATCAAATAGTAAAACCGGGGTGTCAGGGGGACGGGGTTGTTGACAATCTTATGCCTTTAAAACAAGGCCTCTATTTACACCAGTAAGCCTCTCGATCTGTCTAATTGATAAGCGGTACCCCTTTTAAGTTTCCTTAGATATTTATTCCTGGTTGCTTTATTGAGCTTTTGCAGTTCCAAAGGGTTTTCAACTTGGCATACTTTCTTGATTGACATTATTTCCAATATAAGGTAACCTTGAATTGAGAGTGTTATAAATGGGCAGAATGGGGTTTACCTATGATGATTATGAGATGCAATCAGGCGACCTGAAATGGGGAGGTATAAAGATGGTACAGGATCGGTCCTTTGAGGAAATAAAAGTTGGCGAACATGCGAGTTTCAGTAAAACTATTAGTGAAGCAGATGTTTATGCTTTTGCCGGAATAACCGGTGATTTTAATCCCCTGCATATTAACCAGGTTGCTGCCGCCAAGGGCCTCTTCAAGAAACGCGTTGCTCATGGTTTGCTCACAGCCTCTCTCATCTCCACGGTTTTAGGCACCGCATTACCGGGAGCCGGTACCATCTATTTGTCCAAAGAGTTGAATTTTAGAGCTCCCGCCTATATTGGAGATACCCTTACGGCTGAGGTGGAGGTATTAGAAAAGAAAGAAGATAAGAAGATAATTATTTTTAAGACTACGGTGGTAAACCAAGAAGGCAAGTTAGTCATAGACGGCCGGGCAAAAGTTATGAAACCTTAATTAACTAAAGTTATGAATAGGAAGCAGTAATCCGGGTATAAGAATCCCTGCCGGTGCGAACCTGGCAGGGATTTTTTGGTGCGCCCGGCATTGATCCTTCTTGACTATTTGCATGATTACATTAATGTTTTAATGGAGTGATGCGTAATGGAAGATGCCATGATCTTATAATGGTGGCACAGGATATTGGTAAATAGCCCAGCCATGTGACAGTTGGAGCGCACCTAAAAGGAATTGAAAGGACGTGGTCAACTTGACCACGTCGATACAGTTATTGGAAGCAGACTTTACCCGGTGGCTGTGTCATTCAAAACCATCGCGGCACGATTTCGTTTGTTTGTTAATTACACTTCAGTTGAAAAATCTAAAACTCCATACTATAATAAGTTAAATAAACAAACAATGAACTACTAATGGCAAGAATGACTTGATTTACATCAACTTACATCACGTTATTTATAAAAATGGATGACGAAACTTTTTAAATGCACTTTCCCAGGCAGGACTTGCAGGCTGCCCAAGCATAAACCAGGACACAACCCTACATAACGAATCAAATACATTGCCTGACGAGAGGAAATGAAATAAAACATGAAATTGATCACCTTTTCCGGCCCCCCTTCCTCCGGGAAGACATCGGTTATCTCAAAGATGATCCGGGCCTATCTTGAGCGGGGCACAAAGGTAGGCGTAGTCAAGTTTGATTGTCTCCAGAGCAATGATGACAAGATTTACGCCCGCTTGCAGGTACCGGTTTTGTTGGGACTTTCCGGCCAGCAGTGTCCGGATCACTACTACATCAGCAACATAGAAGACGTATTCAACTGGGGCGCCGGGATCCATCTCGACATCCTGTTATCGGAAAGCGCCGGGCTTTGCAACCGGTGCGCCCCGCATATCCGGGGCATTCCGGCAGTATGCGTTATTGACCAGATGAGCGGTGTACACACGCCGGGGAAAATCGGGCCGGTGCTCCGGTTTGCAGACATCGTTGTCATTACCAAGAGCGACATTGTTTCACAGGCTGAACGGGAAGTATTCGAGATGAATGTCCAATATGTCAACCCTCGCGCTGAGATATTTCACATAAACGGCCTGACCGGACAGGGGTCGGCCGAATTGATTGAGGCCCTGGATGGTTATACAAATGATTCCGTGGTCACAGACAATAAACTGCGCTATCCGATGCCGATGGCCCTTTGTTCATACTGTCTCGGTGAGACAAATATTGGCGCCCGGTACCAACTGGGCAATCTGAGAAAGATTAAAATACCGGAAGAAAATACGGGTGGCAGCAAATGACTATTAACAAGTATCTGAAAGAACCGGTGGAGTCACTTTTTGCCGAGCATCCCTATGCCAAAGACTGGCTGGAACAGATCAGCTGCGTCATCGATCCGGGAGACACACTATTTGACGTGCTATACAAGCAAAGGGAGTCCTTCTACGTTTCACAGAATATGACCGCCCGCATGATTGCCCGGCAGTTTGAAGATTACCTGCAGGTCATGCGGGACATGCTGGAACAGCCTGTCCGGGCAGTCAAAACCATCACCCTCTGCCCCGGACACGGTAAAACAAAAGAACCGGAACAATTTGCGCCCCTGACATTCCATCCCGGGGATATCATCGCCGTAGTAGGCCCGACCGGCAGCGGCAAGAGCCGCCTGCTTGAAGACATAGAATGCGGCGCCAGCGGTAATACGCCGACCGGCAGGCGGATGTTGATCAATAATGAAACCCTGTCCAAAGATAGAAAGACAAGAACGCGGCAGAGAATAGCAGCACAGCTCTCGCAGAATATGAACTTCGTTATCGATCTAACGGTGCGTGACTTCCTGAGCATGCATGCCCGCTGCTGGCCGACAGCCAATACCGGCGGGAGGATCGAGCGGATCCTGGAGCTGGCCAATTCACTGGCGGGAGAAAAATTTGATATGGAGAGCAACGTTGCCCAGCTTAGCGGCGGTCAGTCGAGAGCTTTAATGATCGCAGATTGTGCGCTGCTGTCCCACGCTCCGATCGTACTGATAGACGAAATAGAAAACGCCGGGATCAACAGGCGAAAAGCATTGGAACTGCTGACCGGCGAAGATAAAATTGTCTTTCTGACTACACACGACCCGCTCCTGGCCCTGCTCGCGCACACCCGGCTGGTAATAAAAAACGGTGCGATTGACAGGGTTATTCAACGCACGAAAAGAGAGGAGGAAACTCTTCGAAAACTAGAAGCCGCTGATAACAAGATGCTTGAATTACGTACGCTGATGCGCGGCGGCGAACTCTTAGAAGATTTATAGCTGAGGATTTATAGTTTCGGGAAAGGAGGAGGACAAAATTATGGTTAAAGTGCGGATCCAATTGCCGCTCAATATCAGCCGGGGCATCGAAGAGATCCTAAGAGATCATATTGAAACGGGCAGGGAAGAGTATCAAAGGGAAATTGATATTGTTAACTCGCAAATGTGTGGTGCGGAGGGCGAAACGGGTCCCCAGGCGGACATCATGATTGGATTTACACCGGATCTGGCGCAGCAGACCGACGAGTACATCCTCGGGCACATGCTCAGCGCACCCGGTCGATTTCCCATCAGAAAGGAGCTCCGGGACAGTGGATTTGTTGATCCCAGAGGGTGTTTTCATACATTTGGCATCGTCCCCTTTGTCATGTTTTACAACCCGGATTATACCGTTGCGGCAGAAATTCCCCGTTCCTGGAATGAGCTGCTGGAGCCCCAATGGAAGGGACGCGTCATAATGCCGGGGAAAGAGCACATGGCGCCGCGGGTGATCCGGGCCGTTCTGAAACAGCAGAACCCGGAGCAGGCCCGGGCAGTAGATGAAAATATCACCTGTAGCGGGATGCCTCCCAATGTGATCGAGGCGGTTAAAAGCGGCAAATTCGCCCTGGGAATCGCCAATATCACTTTTGGCAGAATCTCGGAGAGTCAAAAGATCAAGATGTTCTGGCCGGAGGACGGGCTCCTCTGCATGCCGCAGGTTATTGCCTGGTCCAAAGACCTCGACGAAAGCATGCTGAAGCTGGGTGACTTTATGCTCTCGCCAAAAGTCCAGAATTTTCTCATCCAACAGGCATTTTACCCGGCTGCGCCTGCAGCCGAGCCACCTGAAATTCTCAGAAATAACCATGCCGTACTCAAATGGACAGGCTGGGACAATTTCCGTGCGGCTATGAAAAGCAGCCGGTCGTAAAGGGGGCCGCGCTTTGTTTGAAATTAAAAATATCGAACTGGACTTCGGAGCTCTCAAAGTACTTGACAATTTCAGCATCAAAGGCGAGGTAGAACAGTTCCTCTGCCTAGTCGGTCCTTCCGGCATCGGGAAGACAAGCATCCTGAATGTGCTCGCGGAAATATTGAAACCCGGCTCCGGTTCCGTCGTCTCGGACAACAAGCGGATTGCCTATGTGTTCCAGGAACCGCGGCTGCTGCCGTGGATGACGGTGGAAGATAATATGGAGGTCGGGCTCTTCAGCCTGGACAAAGATGCGCACAGGAGAAAAAAGACAGTGCGGCAGCTGCTGCCGCAAATTGGACTGGAGGGATTTGGGCATTACTATCCGGATCAACTAAGCGGAGGGATGAAGCAGAGAGTTTCTATCGGGCGCGCCTTTGTTATCCAACCCGATTTGCTATTGCTGGATGAGCCCTTTTCCGGACTTGACGAAGCCCTGAAAATTGAAATGCAGGATCTGCTGCTGACCCTCAAAAAATATCACATGTGTACAACCGTCATGGTCACGCACGATATCCAGGAAGCTATTAAACTGAGTGACCGGATCATCGTCGTGGACGGCAGGCCCTGCAGGATCATTCTGGATGTGATGATCAACCCGGAAGACAGGGTGGAGCCGGAAGGCAAAAACCAACTAACGGAAAAAATCAAATCAGCACTTACCAAACAAAAATTAATTAAAGGAATGAATAATTAGTGAAAAAAATAATTTTACTCCTGGTGCTCTGTATGGCGCTAATGATCAGTGCGGCGGGCTGCGGGGGAAATACTGAAACCACAGAAACGCCAAATGCAGCGACAACACCCGTCTCCTTTGAAGAGCTCAATTTGAAAATTGGCAGCGCCCCCGGTCCCGTTACATATCCCTTGGCAACCATGAGCGAGAAAAACAGCAATATTGTTCTGCAACCCTGGCAGAGCGGTGAACAACTTACGGCGATGATTACATCAAAGGAAGTCAATCTCAGCAGCACACCCCTGAGCAATGCGCTGCTGACATATAACAAAGGTATGGACACGCAGCTTCTGATGGTTACCGTATGGGGAATGCTTTATGTGATGAGCACTGAGAATGATGTCGCATCACTGCAGGACTTGAAAGGAAAGGAAGTCATTGTTTCAGGGAAAGGCAGCATCCACGATCTGGTTTTCCGCCATCTACTGATCAAGAATAATATTGACCCGGACAAGGATGTGCAGATTACTTATCTCGATATGCCGGAAGCTTCACAGCGGCTGGCCTCCGGCCAAATTAAATATGCTGTTCTCAATGAGCCCCAATCGAGTATCGCTTCCCTAAATGCCAAAAAAGCAAATGTAAAGCTTAACCGGGTACTCGATTTAACCGAGGAATGGGGAAAGCTTCCGGGGCAAAAGGATAAAAAATTCCCGATGGCCGGGATCGTCGTCGTAAATGGAAGCGGCGTTTCGCCGGAGCAAGTTGCAGCATTTGAGAAATCATACATCGAGGAAGCCGGATGGGTCAACGAACATGGCCAGGAAGCCGGTCCCATTGTAGAGAAACATGTTCCATCAATGAAGGCTATGGCCGTTGCGCAATCAATCCAATATGCCCGGCTGGATCCCAAGCCAGCTCTAGAATGCAAAACGGAAATCATCGATTTCTTTAAAGAATTGACCACGACGGCAGATATCAATGCATTCGGAGGTAAGTTGCCGGATGATGAATTCTTCTACAAATAGCACCAGATTATGGTATGCCGCCGGTATCGGTTTAATGCTGGCGGCTTGGCAGTTTTTGTCTATGATCTACAGCACGGTGATCGTCCCGTCGCCAATTGAGACATGGCGTGCTCTCACCGGAATTGTTACCAGCGGCGAGTTGACAGAAAATCTGAAGATCACATTTTCAAGGCAGCTCACGGGTTTGCTCTTGGGCCTGGCGATAGGAGCTGTTACCGGTGTAATCGCCGGAATCTATAAAAAAATAGACTTAATGATCCAGCCGGCTATTGTATTTTTACTATCAGTACCGGCCATAATCTTTGTCACTATGGCTATGGTTTGGTTCGGCATGGGAACAAAAATGGCTGTATTTCTTGTCGCCTTGCTGGTATTCCCCGTCATGCACACGAATACGGCAGCAGGCATCCACTCCATCGATCCGGAGTTGAAGCAGATGGCAGCTGTATACCGAATACCACCATTGAAAAAACTGACCAAAATTTATTTACCGGGCATGCGCGGGCACCTGATCACAGGCTTTTCCCTGGGGATGGCGTCCTCCCTGAGGTTGACAATCATGTCGGAAATGCTGGGCGCGGCAGATGGGATGGGACAAAGAATCTTCATTTCAAGGGTGTATCTGGAAACCGAAAAGCTCTTTGCCTGGGTGGCCGTATTGCTGCTCATCCTGGTGCTTCTTGAGTTTTTAACCATACGGCCGTTAAAGAAATGGACCCGGATGGATTAGGAGGAAATTATGGACAACAAAGCAGATTTCAATAAAACAGTAAAAGAAATCATCTTCCCGGTATATCCGCTGCTGGCAGATGATATTCTGCAAAAAAGCGGTATCAAGGAAGGCATATGTCTTGATATTGGCGCCGGCAACGGCTATATGGGTCTGGCGCTGGCTGAAAAAAGCGCTTTAAATGTCAGACTGATTGACGTTGATCGTGAAATGCTCGAGTTCGCGGAAGAAAACATTAAGACCCGTCAACTGTCGGACAGAGTGGCAACTTTGCAGGCAAATGTTGAGGCCCTTCCGTTGCCGGATAACTATGCCAAACTAATTGTCAGCCGCGGGTCGGTTTTTTTCTGGGAGGATCAGGTCAAGGGATTTAATGAAATCTATCGCGTACTGGCGCCGGGTGGGATGACCTTCATCGGCGGCGGTTTTGCTACACGCGAGCTCATGGATGAAATCGGGCACAAAATGAAAGATATTCATCCGGACTGGGAAGGTCATCTTGCCGGGAAAATCGGCCCCGATGCGCCGGACCGGTTCCGAAAGGTATTAAGCAAGACCAACATCCCGGAAGCAAAAGTTGAGATTAGCTACAACACCGTAAACTTATGGATCATAATGAAGAAATTAGGGTGTCAGGGGGACGGGGTTGTTGACACCATTTCCAATGAAAGGTAGCCTTGAATTGGGAGATGTGAGTGGTCAACTTGACCACGTCGATACAGTTATTGGAAGCAGGGCAATAATGTAAAGTTGACTGTAAACACGGAATAACGGAGGACCCAACCTGGGGCTGGGTCTACATCTGCCGGGCAAATGGTGAGCGGGGTGATCTATTTTTTAGCCTCTATTGTAGCCACAGCTGTATTAGTTGCCCCACTTCTGATAAATTTGATTTCAACCTGGCTTCCTACCCCGGTTTCACTAACCATGTTGGTCAATTCATTAGGAGTGGTAACCTTATTGCCATTATACCCCACGACCACATCTCCGCGCTGCAGTCCGGCCCTGGCGGCCGGGCTTTCATTAACTACCTGCGCAATCAATGCCCCGCTTTGCTCCTGTAAACCCAGATATTGTGCTATTTCACCGGTAACCGTCTGCAGATACACCCCGAGCCAGGGGTGATCAACGCTTCCCTTGCTGATCAAGTCGTTAATGACAGCCTGAACCGTACTGCTGGGAATAGCAAAGCCAATACCCTGGGCCTCAGCATTGATGGCAGTGTTGATGCCAACAACTTCACCATTAAGGTTGAGCAGGGGGCCGCCGCTGTTGCCCGGGTTAATCGAGGCGTCGGTCTGGAGCAGGTTTTTGAACTGCCGGTCTCCAAGATTAATCGGCCGCTCCTTGGCACTGATTACGCCTACCGTCACCGTATGGTCCAACCCGTAAGGGTTGCCGATGGCAATTACCCAATCACCGACCCTGACTCTGCCCGAGTCACCAAGCTGAAGGGTGGGCAGATCTGCCGCCTCAATTTTTAGCACCGCCAGGTCAAGCTCATGGTCAGTCCCAATTTTTTGGGCAGGGTAAGGCTCATCCCGGCCGGCCACGGTCACTTCAATGGTATCGGCGCTGCTGATAACGTGCTCATTAGTCAATATATATCCGTCAGCCGATACGATAAAGCCCGAACCAAGGCCGGTGCTTACCCTCGGTTGAGCAGGGATGTGATACTGATTGCCAAAAAATTGTTGAAAAAACGGGTCGTTGAAAAAGGGATCAAGCGCTCTGGTACTGATTTGCTCGGTTGTATCAATCCTGACCACGGCGGGACTGACATTGGTAACGATATCAGGAATGGTGTCCGCGCCCAGTCCCGGCAAAACGCCTGCCGTTTCTCCCGGGTTTGTCTCATCTGCCCAGGAAAGGTGGGGCAGGCTGTAGAAGCCGCCGTCAAAGGCTGCTGCAGCCACCATCAGCATGCCTACCAGAAAAGCGGCGGCTATTTTTGTCCGGGGTGTTTTAATCATTCAAAAACCTCCTTTTGCAGGCGGTTTGCTCATTAACCGCCCCCTTTTTTATTGTATATAATAAATTTTACTATTTTGTCAACAAACTGTGAAGTACTAAAATACTTTACAATTGGGTCGTGAGTTATTCATAATAATTATTTAAACTTTATTCCGACAAATTTATTTATTACTTAAAAAAATCCACCACATAAATATGTTAGAATATCTAAAAAGAGAAGATAATGAGGACTTAGCGACTTTGGAAAATACAGAATTATTTTCTAATTTCTTTATTTCCACACTGGAAGCTGTCCTGGTTACAGCACTTGGGTTTTTGCTGATCGGAATCAGGCCGTTATGGCGCGACTTGATTATTATCGGGCTTATTCAGGCAGCTGCTGCTGTTGTGATCCAGATTATGCAGGTGCCCATCGGGCTCAGCTCCATCTTGAGCGTAATAATTGCGCCCTTAAGCATCCTGCTGGTCACCCGGCTTCAATACTGGGTTGTGTTGCTTGTCGCCCTGCTGGGCCTGATTTTCTACGGCGCGGTAGAAACCGTAGTTCTGCCTCTTATGCTGTATCTCTCTGGCAGTTCAATAACCAACCTGCTGGGATCTCCTTTAACCAGAATCGTTTATTTTCTCCCCCAGGGCCTGATCATGACCTTAGCAATAATTGCACTGAAGATGTCCGGTGTCTCACTGTTAAGTTATTCTAAAGAATACATCCGCCGGGGAGAGTACATTCCCCAGCGTGAATTTAAAAAAGTATCGCAGGCAGACCAGCTGATCAAGAATAATATCATGATCTACGTAATTGTCCTGACCCCCTTGCTGCTGCTGGTGATCTTAAACACCGCGAATATAGCTTACCAATACGACCATATTAACGGCATGCAGCATAAAGTCCTGAACGTTCTGTACGGAGTGTTTGTGGTCATCTTAACCGTGATATCCACCGGCGCAGTTAAAAAAATCGGAAATTACGTAGAAAGGGAGTACGAAGCCAAGCGGGCAGAGGAAAATTTAAAGCAAATTGAACAGCTGGTTTATTCCTCCAGAAAGCAAAGACACGATTTCCACCACCAGCTGCAAACGGTTTACGGCCTTCTGGAAAGCGGCCTGCATGAAACAGCGCGCGATTATGCGCAAAACCTGTTCAACGCAGCCACAAAAACAGGGGAGTTAATCAGAACCGATAATCTCAGCATCAGCGCCCTGCTTAATACCAAGCTGGGACTGGCCGAAGCGAAAAACGTTGACCTGGATATCAGTATCGAGTGCAGCCTAAAAGATATACCGCTCACTCCACTGGAGGCCAGCTCCCTTTTGGGGAACCTGATTGATAACGCCCTTGACGCCGTGGAGAAAAACGCCGGCGCGGCCAGGCAGATCGATATGACGATCGCCGTTGAACGGGGCGCCTACGTGATCACCTGCACCAATACCGGCGTGATCGACCAGGAAATCATAGAAAAAATCTTCGAAACTAATTTCACCACAAAAGAAGGGCATCCCGGCCTAGGCCTGCCGATTATCAAGGATATTGTCACCAAATACAAAGGCGATTTAGGTATCATAAGCGATGATCAGGAGACAACCTTTACGATCACGATACCATATAAAAAACGGAGAAGTGATGAGGCATGAGAATAAAGGTGTTTATTTGCGATGATGACCCGGATATGCGCCTTGTGATCAAAAAGGTAGTCGAGGAAGTTGAAGAAGTAGAAGTGGTGGGCGAAGCCGGTGACGGCTTTGAAGCAGAAAAGTTAATCGAAGATCTGTCGCCCCAGATAATTTTCCTGGATATTGATATGCCCGGTAAAGACGGCATTGAGCTGGGCAAGGCCATATTTGATCTCAACCCCTGGACCTTTATTGTATACGTCACGGGCTTTAATGAATACAGGGATGAAGCTTTCGATATCTATGCCTTCGATTACCTGGTCAAGCCTTTTAAATTAAACAGGCTGCGGCAGACGATGGTCAGAATCAAGGCGATTCTTGAAGGAAAGCGGGAGGCCGGGGCGGATTTTTCAGAAATAGCCAGGGGAACCGGAACGCTGGAAAAAACACGCCTCTTTAAAGCCAGTAACGAATTTATTTGCCTCAACGTGGATAATATCATTTTTATTACCAAGGAGTCCCGCAAGACGGTAGTTTATCATACCGAAGGCGTTTTTGTAACTAACGAAAGTCTTTCGGCATTAGCGGAAAAACTGCAGGGCGACCATTTCTTGCGGAGCCACAAAGGGTTCATAGTCAATTTACAGATGGTGAAGAAGATTATACCCTATGGCCGGGACAGCTACGAGCTGGTCATGGCCCATACCGAAAAAAGGCCGCTGTTGACTTGGGAAAATTCTAAAAAACTAGGGCTGTTTTCAAACCTAAAGGGCTGATACTTTCAGACAACAAAACCGTGGTTTCAGACATCAATATGCTGCTTATCGACAATTCCGCTGACACTTTCAGACAACAAAACTGCGATTTCAGACATCGATATGCTGTTTATCGACACTTTCTATAGACAATAGACAATATTATGTTATATTTATGCTTAGTAACTAAAGAATGACAGGTGGGTTAAATGAGAGTTGACCAGATGGCTCAAAAAGCTGCAGTCCACCTGACCAGGGAACTGGAGCTGGATCCCCGCAAAACCGATACTCTGCGCTATGGCCTGGAAATCATGCTCTGCACACTGATTAAAGCAGTAAGCTTGTTCAGCCTGGCTTACCTCCTCGGGATTATTCCGGAAGTCGCGTTTGCGCTGTTCTTCTGGTTTCTGTACCGGCCGTACAGCAGCGGAGCCCACTGTGAGGGCTACTGGTCCTGTCTTTTTTTTGGGCTGTTAGTATTCCTGGGCTGCGGAGAATTGGGATTATACCTGGAGGGCCGGGTTTCACAGGAAGTCATGGGCTATCTATTGCCGGCCGGTTTCCTGCTGTCAACAGCCTGCGCGCTAATCTGGGCGCCGGGGCCGGTACCTTACCAACAGGAACAGGAAATTTCGAGCCGGGTTAAAAATAAGGTGATCTCCATTGTCATCCTTTGCTTTTGGCTGGCTGTCAGTCTCCTCGCTGCGGCAAATTACAGCTTGTCCATAGCCATAAGCGGTTTAATTGCGGTCCAAATCCAGACCTTTAGCTTTACGCCGCCGGGCTACCGGACAATACATAAGCTTGATCAATTATTTGTGAGTTTATTTAAACGAAAGGAGGTGTCAACAAATGCTGCGGATGTTTAAAAAACTGCTTTATTCACCTCTAGTCATGAGCGCTCTTCTTGTATCAACTGCTATGATGTCCAAAAAAGTTGGCATTCAGTGTTATTTCTTCTTTTATCAACCCAAGCCACCCACGGGAATAATCTAAAGTAATCCATCCGGTATATCGGAATCTCCTGCCGGTGCAAACCAGGCAGGGATTTTTTTGGTGCGCCCGCTAAAACCAGGGGAATGGCCTTTGGTGCGCTGCTGCTCGAGCGAGGAAAGTTAATCAAGGTTTGAGTGGGTGACTGTGTGTCATCCTGAACGCAGCAAAGGATCTAGATCCTTTACTTTGCTCAGGATGACATGAACCGGAATAAAAGAACGAAAACTTCGAGGGGACGAGCTGAGCTTTATTTTCGTCACCGTTTATGGGGTTAACTTGATCCACTCAGGCAATTTTACAGTTAAAGATACATTGGATGCGTTTCCATGCTCATCAGTTAAAGTACCTGATAATACAGCTACATCACTATCAAATATTCTCTGCAAAAGCCAGAGTGAAACTCCCTCTGCACCTAGGTCACTTGTAGAGATATTCGCGCCTAGATAATCTAAGACCTTCAGCGAGCTGGTTAAGGAATCTATTTCTTGAGTAATG
>JAQVOX010000055.1 GCA_028702435.1 Desulfotomaculaceae bacterium
TAAGAAGACGGCGGTCTCTTGATTAAACACGTTCAAAGAGAAATCAGCGTAGATAGTTTTGTCGGTAAGTTCACCGGCTTTCTTTAATAAACCCAGGTTTCCGGCCTGGACCCCCGCCAATTGAGGCCCGTCCACTTGTTCCAGCATGCGTAAGAACCAGGCCAGGTCGTCATCGTGCAATATGCGCGGCGACGATAAAATAAAACGGGCCCCGGCCTGAAAGCAGGTTTCTGCCCCGGTCCGGATATCGTCCGCAGTAACCGGCGCCTGGGAATGGTAACGCTCACCCCCGAAATAAACCATGCCGGCGCCGGCCTTAACCGCTGCTTTAAGCGCGGGTAATTCGCTGACCGCAATAGCCAGTTCCGGCTTTTCCGGGTCTTTGGGCCTCTTCGCCGGCCGGGCCGCAAGCGCCGCTGTAAGACGGCGGTAAAAAACCTCTTCGGAAACAGGTTTTTGCCTGGCGGCGGCAGCCAGCCTGCGCCCGGTCAGGCCGGCCAGCGCCGTTCTGCGCGCCTCGTTGATTTCAGCTACCGGGGTGATTACCGGACCGGCCAGTGCACACTTAAGCCCGGCCAGGGCAAAGGGAGTATTGCCTAACCGGCCCAGCTGCTTTTCTAAATACTCCGGGGTTAAAGGGCGCGCCAGCGCCTTCCGGGCGGGTGACTTGGTCATAGCCTCACCGGTGAGGCCTGTCGGGTCCGTTACTGTAAGCTTTAGCGGCTCGCCTTCCCGGGCAAAAACCGCGAAGATTAGGGGTATTTTCTTTTGCTCCCGGGGTGAGGTATAGGACTCTTGGGCGCGGTCCATCAGATCGGCGTCATGGGTCTTAAAGACACGGTCTCCCGGAAAAACCCGGCCGGGTATATCCAGAAGAACCGTGGCCCCGGCCGGCGCCCGCTCTATATTTTCCCCACCGGACACGATCCGGCGCACTTTTCCGGCCGCCCGCCCGCCTTTGGTCACCCAGACCTCGATGCCGTCTCCCACTCTCAGCGGCTTTTCCAAGGCGACCTCGCACATACGGCTATTCCCGTCGAAGCGCTTGACCCGCCCTAACCGGACCCCCCGGTTATTGGGACGCTTGTAGCTCATCAGCCCCTGGCCCGGGCGCCCGTAAAAGTAACCCGTGGAAAAGCCCCGGTTAAAGATTTGGGCTAATTCCTCGGCTTCGGCAGCAGTGACTGTGTAGTCACTCCCCTTTAAGGCCCGGTCCAGCAAACCGCGGTAAACTCTGACCACGGTAGCCACATATTCCGGCCTTTTCATGCGCCCCTCAATTTTAAAGGAGGTGATGCCGGCTTTGATTAGATCCGGCAGGTGGGCGCTCAGGTTGAGGTCGCGCGGGCTAAGGAGGTAATCACCCACCTCCCCGGGGCTGGTCAACCGGCGGTTTTCCCCATCTTCAAGGACATAGTTAAGGCGGCAGGGCTGGGCACAGCGGCCTCTATTCCCGCTCCGCCCGCCAATCAGGCTGGACATCAGGCACTGGCCGGAATAGCAAACGCACAGGGCGCCGTGAATAAATACCTCGACCTCGGCCCCTGCCTGCCCGGCAATTTCTTTAATCGCGGCCAGTGAAAGCTCCCTGGCCGGTACGATCCTCTGTATCCCGGCTTCTTTTAATAACCGTGCCGCCGGGAGATTATGCACCGTCATCTGGGTACTGGCATGAAGCGGCAATTCCGGAACAGCCTGGCGTGCCAGTCTGAGTAACCCCGCATCCTGGATGATCGCCGCATCAGCGCCGGCCTGCTGCAAAAAACAGAGAAACCGGACCGCTTCGGGCAGTTCCTGGTCCGACATGAGGGTATTCACGGTGACATAAATTTTTACTCCCCGCACATGGGCATACTCAACTGCCCTGAACAGTTCCTGGTGATCAAAATTACCGGCCGACTCCCTGGCATTAAACATTTTTCCACCCAGGTAGACGGCATCCGCGCCGTTTTGTACCGCGGCCACCAGGGCTTCCCAGGCGCCGGCCGGGGCTAGTAATTCCGGTATTACCGGCATTTAGCAGTTACTCCTTCCGCTCGTATCTGATTAGGCCGGAGCAGGTCACCACTTCGACGCCGCGCCGCGCCAGTTCATCTAATAAAAGATTCATGCCTAGCGAATCGCTGGCCATGTGTCCGGCGATAATCACGTTAATATGGTTTTTTTCCGCTTCTTTGCGGTGCTTCTCACCGATATGCATCACTACCAGGGTGCCGACGCCGGCCACGGCCAGCTTGGCGTAGGCATCCTCGGAACCGCTGGTGCCGCCGGTCATATCCACCATAATCTTGCCGGCGCGCCTTTTTTCGCTGCCCAAGACAATGGTCGGGCCGGCGTTATGATGCACGGCCGCGGCGTATTCCGGAATTTTTTTGATGGCCTTGACCAGGTCCGCCAGGGTTTCGGGCTTTTCCCGGTCAATCATATTTTGCATATATTTATGCACCAGGTTGTCGGCCACGGTGTGGGTACACATCAAAGGGATATCCAACAGTTGGGCTGCGTCAACCGCCCGGTTGTGGTTTAAGGACACTAAACCTCTTTTCACCTCACTGATCCGGGAGGCCATAATCCCTTCAGCCACGTTAATGGGCACCCCGAAACTGGCCAGCACATCTTCCTGCACCTTCATCACCTGGTAAAGCGCCGCCATCGCCTTTCCCTCGGGGTGGTGGGAAATAATCAGATCCACCGGTTTGCCCCGGGCGGCAAGCCTTTCTGCCAGCAGCACTTCCCCGGTTTCCATATCTATCCCGGACAGCACTCGCTTTACCTTACGGTCAGGGTCCCCGTAAAGAACCCTGGTGTCACCATAGGGATTAAATAGACGGTCACGGTCAAATTCCGTTTTTTCATCTTCTTTTAATTCCTCAAAATATTCTTTTTCCTTTTCCAGTAATTTTAATACTTTCTCTTGGGACCGCGGGTCATTTTCGATCCCCTTTTGTACCGCAAGCTCATAAATTTCCTTGATTTTCAAAAAGTATGCCTCCCTAGATGCAATTTCATTCTCTGCTATTATACTTGATTATCCGGGCGTAAATTCAATATGTACTATTTTTTTGATATGAATGGGCTGTCTTTTAGATAAAACCGCAATGGCAGGGGTGACTCCTCGCGGATGCCAATCCTAGTTGTGGTGACGATGTCTTCAATCTTTTCACCCCGGCAGATCATTAGCGGGGCCGCGGTCAGGACGGCGCCGTTATGCTCTTTGGTGATACCCAATGCCTGCACCAGCTTCGCCGGTCCCCCGCACAGTTCGGGCAGTTTTTCCCGCCCCCGCCTGGCGCGCATCAGCGAAACCCCCGCCACCGGCTCCAGAGCCCTGATTAAGACCGCCTCTCCTACACCCTCCGGGGCGGTTACGACGTTAAAGCAGTAATACATGCCATAAATAAAATATACGTAGGCATGGCCCGGCGGCCCAAACATCACCCGGTTACGGGGGGTCATACCCCGAAAAGCGTGACAGGCCGGGTCGTTTTGTATATAGGCCTCTGTTTCCACGATCCTGCCTGCGGCAGTGCCTTCCGGCGAAATATGAATAAGATAAGAGCCCAAAAGCTCTTTGGCCACGTCAATAGTAGACCCGGCGTAAAAAGAGCGGGGCCGTATTTCTTTCATAATCATTAATCTCCCATTATTTTACCATAGCGAGCAGCAGCTTCCAACACCCTCTCCATATCCAGGGCATATTCCTCCCATAAAAAAACCCATGAAATTTAATTCATGAGTTCAACCTGGTATCGTCTTTTTCCGGCTCAAGTAATTGAACAAGATCGTCATACTCTTTCCTGAGCATATGCAGTTCATCAGCCAGGTTAAGCGCTGCCAGAACAGCTAAATATGACGTGCTCAACTTTGGATTATAATTTGCCAGCCGCTTCATTGTATTGTCGACATGCTGTGCCAGCGCCAGCATCTGCTCCGGAGTCCTGTTGCCTTTAAGAGTATATAACACACCGAAAATTTCAATATCAACCCGGAATTCCTGCTCCATAGCCATAACTCCTCCAGGTATTCATAATAATAATCAACCGCGCAATTCAGCCCCGAAACGTGCGGACAATTTGGCGGCGATAGCAGCAGTTAATTCACTAACTTCAGCATCGGTAAGGGTCCGGTCGCCGGCCTGGTATTTTAATTTAAAAGCAATACTCTGGTAGCCCTCCGGAACCTGTTCTCCCCGGTAAATATCAAACAAGGCCACCGTGCTGAGCAGTTCGCCCCCTGTGTTTCGGATTGCCTCCAGAATATCCGCGGCAGGGGTTTCCTTTTTGACCACAAGGGCTAAATCCCGCTCGATACCGGGGAATTTTGGCAGCGGGCGGTATACCCTAGGCTGCCCGGAAACAAAAAATAGGGCTTCTAGATCAATTTCAAACGCTACTACTCGCTCCGGAAGCTCAAATTTCTCCAACACCTGCGGGTGCAGCTCGCCGATAATACCCAGCCTGCGCCCGCCGGCCTTGATTAAAGCGGTCCGGCCGGGGTGAAAGCTGGGGTCCGTGCTTTCCGGGTGAAAAGTAGCAGTGGCGGTTCCCAGTACCTGGAATAAATTTTCCAGCGCGCCTTTCATAAAGTAAAAGTCTAGTTCCCGGGGAGGTGTGTTCCAGCCCCCGTCCGCTTGTCCCATTGCCGCGGCGGCTAAGACTTTACGCTCTTCTGCAACTCCCGCCCCGGCCGGGATGAAAATTTTGCCCGGTTCAAATATAGCTCCGCTTTGCACCCGGCGGCTAAAATTCTTGGCCAATACTTCCAAAAGCCCCGGCAGCAGCATGGTACGCATTATAGAATGTTCCTCGCTAAGCGGGTTTTGAATATTTATCGTATTCCGCAGCGGGCTGTCCCCGGGTATATGCATCAAATCAAATACCCGCGGGTGGGTAAAGCTATAGGTAACCACCTCGTTAAAGCCCGTGCCGGCCAGGGTATCGGCAATGAGGGTCCGGAATAATTGTTCTTTTGTTTTAGTCCCGTGGGTTGTCGGGCCGTAAGGGAGCGTGGTGGGCACCTGGTGGTAGCCATAAAGCCTGGCTACTTCTTCAATCAAGTCCTCTTCGTTACTCACATCAGCCCGGTGGCTCGGCACGGTAACCAAGAGGTTTTCCCCGGCATCTTGCGTCTTGAATTGCAGTCCGGTCAAGATCTCGGCGGCCTTATTTTTGGTAACCTCCATCCCGAGCACATAGGCCGCGCGGGCCGGGCGGAATAGCACTGTTTTTTCCTTGTACGGGGAGATATAGTTATCAACTGTCCCGCTGACCACCTCACCCGCTCCCATTTCACAAATAAGCTGGGCAGCCCGGTTAATTGCCCTCAGACAACCACCGATATCGATACCCTTTTCAAAGCGAATGGAAGCTTCCGAACGCAGGCCCAGGGCTTTCGAGGCCCGCCGGATGCTGACCGGGTTAAAATAAGCCGACTCCAATAAAATGGCGGTCGTTTTTTCCGTAACCTCAGAGGTTAGACCTCCCATTATACCGGCAACCGCGACCGGCCCGGACGGGTCGGTGATCGCGATCATATCCGGGTTTAATTCCCGGGTGACATCGTCAAGGGAAACCATTTTTTCCTTGTCACCGGCCCGGCGGACAATGAGCTGATGGTCGACCAGCAGGTCGTAGTCAAATGCATGCAGAGGCTGGCCCATTTCCAGCATGACGTAGTTGGTCACGTCAACGATATTGCTAATCGGCCTCATGCCGGCGGAGCGCAGGCGTGACTGCATCCACAGCGGTGACCGGCCAATGCGGACGTTTTTAATCAGCCGGGCGATATACCGCGGACATAAATCGGGAGCTTCGATGTCCACCTGCACCTGGCCGTCAATTTTTTCCTCCAGTTCCGGGAAAGCGGGCTCCGCCAGGCGCAAAGGCCGCCCGAGCAGGGCTGCCACCTCCCGCGCCACCCCGATCACGGACAGGCAGTCGCCGCGGTTGGGGGTCAGGTCCAGTTCAAGAATATAATCGTTTAAGCCCAGCACTTCTTTAGCATCCCGGCCCAGCGGTGTGCCGGGGGGCAAAATCATAATCCCGTGCGCCTGGTCGGCCGGCATGGTTTTGGGGTCGATGCCCAATTCCTGCCCGGAGCACATCATGCCGAGGGATTCCACTCCTCTGAGCTTGGCCCGCTTGATCACAAACCCGCCGGCCAGCTTGGCTCCGACCAGGGCCACCGGAACAATGTCGCTCTTGCCGACATTGGTGGCTGCGGTCACAATCTGTAATTTTTCCGTACCGGTATTGACTTGGGTGATCACCAGTTTATCCGCATTGGGATGAGGACTGATGGTTTCAATCTGACCGGTAACAACTTTTTCGATGCCCTCGCCCAGCCCGGTGACACTTTCCACAGCGATACCGGCCAGGGTCAGCCGGTCGGCCAGCTCTTGCGGGGGGAGATCCAGCTCCACAAAATCCTTTAGCCAATTATAAGATATGTACACAGTTCGTAACCTCCTAAATCGGTCTTCATTAGTCGCCAGTAATCAGGCGTGGGTATGCCTGTTAAAACTGCTGCAAAAAGCGCAGGTCATTATCGAATAGAACACGCAAATCGTCAATACCATATTTAAGCATGGTAATGCGCTCTACCCCCATCCCAAAGGCAAAGCCGGTAACCTGCTCAGCATTATAGCCCGACACTTCCAATACCCGGGGGTGCACCATGCCGCAGCCGAGGATCTCCAGCCAGCCGGTGTGGGAACACACCCGGCAGCCCTTGCCGCCACACATGACACAGGAAATATCTACTTCCGCGCTAGGCTCGGTAAAAGGAAAATAACTGGGACGGAAGCGGGTTTTGGTTTCGGGGCCGAACATTTCTTTTAAGAAAAGGTTCAGGGTCCCTTTTAAATCACTGAAGGTAATCCTTCGGTCGATGGCCAATCCTTCTACCTGGCTGAACATCGGTGAATGAGTGGCGTCATCATCACGTCGGTAAACCTTGCCCGGTACAATAATTTTCACAGGCAGCCCCGGCGCCGTTTTTTCCATAGTACGTACCTGCACCGGCGAGGTGTGAGTACGCAATAAGGTCTCGTCACTGATAAAGAAGGTATCCTGCATGTCACGCGCCGGGTGATCCTTGGGCAGGTTGAGCGCCTCGAAATTATAGTAATCAGTTTCTATTTCCGGCCCATCGGCGATACTATAGCCCAGACCTAAAAAAAACGTCTGAATCTCTTCGGTAACGATGGACAAGGGATGCCTGCCACCCCGGAATACAGGGACGCCGGGCATGGTAACATCGATGCCCTCTGCCTTTAAGCGCAACCCTACGGCCAGCTCTTTCAACATATTAGTCCTGCCGGCCAACTCATGATCAATGGATGCTCTTACCTCGTTGGCCACCAGCCCGATCCGCGGCCTTTCCGCAGCGCTCAAGGCGCCCATACCCCGCAGCACCTGGGTTAACTCGCCTTTTTTCCCCAGGTACTTAAGCCGAATTTCATTTAATTCTTCCAGGCTTTCGGCTTTGGCCATAGCTTGGCGCGCATCATGATCAATAATACGCAGTTTTTCTTCCACCAAATCAACCCCTTGCATAGTATAAGTTAAAATAATATTCTTTGTAAAATAAAAAATCCGTCCCTGCAGGGACGGATTGTATTTCATATATTACCATCCTATCAGGTACGGGGCCAAATAAACCCGATACCGGCTTCCGGGTAACGGTGGAAGTTCCGGCGATACCTACGCTGATTGATGTCTTCAACTGCAGCTCCGGGGTAAACACCGGCCGGCCTGTTCCAGGCGGGTTCCCAGTCCCTTGACCCCCCTTCCCTGAAGAATACCGGTCACCTTACTTTTCCCCTTCATTACCATTTTCCGGTGTATCAGTATAAGTCAGTGAATGACCATCCTCCTGTACAATATGTAGGCTCTGACGGAACCCGTCGCTTCGAACAGCCTCCAAAAAAATTCGGCGGTTAAAAGCATTTAACCACAACCTTTCCACAATTTTTTGGGGACCTTTCAAAGTCATTATAACATAGGCCAAAATCGATCACAAGAAAGTTTACAACCCAAATATCTGAAGCTTTTTAATTTACTGTAAACTACGCTGCCGAATAGCTTCATAAAGCATAATCGCTGTTGAAACAGCTACATTTAATGATTCGGCCTGCCCCGGCATCGGTATGCATACCCTTTCCACCGCACCGGCAAGGACAGCTTCCCCGGGGCCGCGTGCCTCGCTGCCGGCAATAATAGCACATGAAACATGAAGTTCACTTTCAAAAATTGGTTTTCCGCCACGCGGTACACCGGCAACAGCTTTGATGTCATAGTGTTTCAAAAAAGCCTTTACCTCCCCAACGGCACAGCCCTGAACGACCGGGAGGTGGAAGATTGAACCCATTGTGGCGCGCAGTGCTTTTGAGTTTAAGATATCTACAGTTCCTTTTAAAAGAATAACACCCCCGGCGCCGGCCGCGTCTGCCGAGCGCACTATTGTACCCAAATTGCCCGGGTCCAACACTCCATCGACGATAACTAATAGCGCGGGCCGGCTCACCCGCAAGCCGGCCAAGTCATAACGGGGCCACTTTACCACGGCCAAAATACCCTGTGGAGTTTGAGTTTCCGCTAATTCCCTAAAAAAGGCTTTTTCTACCTCCAGGGTGGGGATCTTCCTGGAGCTAGCCGTGGCCAGCAACGCTTGTCCCCGCGAAGAGCGATTGTATTCCGGGCAATAAACCAGCATTTCCACTAAAAAAGATGATTTGAGCGCCTCTTCCACAAAACGGACGCCTTCTGCCAGAAATTTCTCTTCTTTTTCCCGGAAATGGCGGGCCAAAAGACGGCGCAGGAGTTTAACCCGGGGGTTTTGTTTGCTTAGCAAGTTTGATCTACCCCTCCTCCAGGTCTTTAAACTTCTCTTCACGGCCCACTACTACCAGAATATCTCCGGCCCTAATTACCTGCTTGGCTCCCGGAGAGATGATCACATCATTACCACGCCTGATGGCCAGCACGGTTACCCCGTGTCTAACCCTTACCCCGGCCTCGTCCAGTGTTTTTCCGGCAAATCTTTCCGGCGCCATTAACTCCACGATACTATATTCCGGGGAAAGGTTAATCTGGTCCACAATATTCTTTGAGACCAGGGCATGGGCCACCCGGGCGCCCATGTCGCGCTCCGGAAATATTACCTGGTCGGCGCCAACCCGCACCAGGACCTTACCATGCAGTTCGGTAAGGGCTTTGGCCACTACCCTCTTTACCCCCATGTCCTTGAGCATTACCGTGACCAGTATGTTGGCCTGAATATCCTGTCCGATGGCCACAATTACTACATCAAAGTTACGTATGCCTAAAGCCTTTAAGGCCTGCTCGTCCATAGCATCTACCTGGACGGCGTGGGTGACGCTATCCATGATGTCACTTACTTTTTCTTCGGATATATCCACCGCCAGGACATTGTAACCCATTTTGTTAAGGGTCAGCGCCACACTTTTTCCGAAACGTCCCAGTCCAATTACGGCAAATTGTTTCATTTGTCCTCCCTGCCTACGATAATAGTTTGTCCTAAAAGTAAAAGGCGGTTATCCAAAAAAATTAAGCATGATTATATTACCATGCTTAATTTTACCGGATCAATTATCTTTAATGAAGTCTTCTCTTACCAAGCAAACCTGTCAGAGGCTTGCCCCCGCTCCAGGTCCTTTACAGACGCATCTCTGATTATCTTACCAAGCAAACCTGTTAGAGACTTGCCCTGGCCGTCTCTACCAGTTGTCCAAAAGACTTGGCGTCGTTAACTGCCATATCCGCCAGCAGCTTCCGGTTGATTTTAATGCCGGCCAGTCTCAGGCCGTTCATAAAACGGCTGTAGGAAATACCGTTCATTCTAGCAGCCGCGTTGATCCTGGCGATCCACAGCTTCCTGAATTCACGTTTTCTTACCCTGCGATCGCGGTAGGCATAAACCAAAGATTTCATTACTTGCTCGTTGGCCACCCGGTAAAGCCTGTTCTTGCCGCCCCGGTAGCCTTTAGCTAATTTAAGAATTTTCTTATGTCTTTTATGTGAAACCACGCTACTTTTCGCCCGTGGCATATGACATTCCTCCTTTTTCCGGCCGATTCATAAAGGCGCCCTTAAGGCAATAGAATCTTCAGCCTATTGGCGTCAACCTGGCTGACAATAACTGTCTTGCGCAGGTTACGCTTCCTCTTGGGACTCTTTTTGCCAAGAATATGGCTATGGAAAGCATGAGAACCCTTATATTCCCCTGAAGCTGTCTTTTTAAAACGCTTTGCTGCCCCGCGATGGGTCTTGATCTTAGGCAAACCGCACTACTCCTTCCTAGCTTTCCTGTTTTGGGGCCAAAATCATAATCATATTTTTACCTTCTAATTTTGGCTGCCTTTCTACGGTACCTACTTCATTTAAAAGCTCTGCTAACCGGTTAAGTAGCTTCATGCCCAGTTGAGTATGAACAATTTCACGCCCGCGAAAGATGATCGTGGCCTTAACCTTATCGCCTTCTTTAAGGAACTTGACGGCGTTTTTAGCCTTAACATCAAAATCGTGAGCCTCAATATTAGGCCGAAGTTTAACTTCTTTAACACTGATCACTTTCTGTTTCTTTCTAGCCTCTTTTTCACGTTTGCTTTGCTCGAACTTATACTTCCCGATATCCATAATCCGACAAACTGGTGGTTTTGCATTGGGGGCTATTTCCACCAGGTCAAGCTGCCTCTCATCTGCCATACGCAAAGCATCTCTGACAGGCATAATACCTAGTTGTCCACCCTTAGTGTCAACAACCCTTACCTCCCTGGTCCTGATCTCCTCATTAACACGGAAATCCTTTGTGATAGTAAATTCACCTCCGTAAAATAATTACAAATTGTTAAATAAAAAATAGCGAGCTTAACCACCCGCTATCAAAAGCTAATTTTATGACCAACCTTATGGACTGCTCAATGGCGTCGTAAGGTGAGAAGCGGATGGCTTCTACTTCAGCATTTATTATTCAGTAGTAAAACTATAACACCTGGCATTGATTAAGTCAAGGAAATAGCGATAAATAATCAATGCTGAGCATATCCCAGGGCTAATCCCCACCCTCGATTGAGCCGACACCATGAGTAAAAAAATGTTCCCGCAAATGATAAACCAGCTTTTCGGAAACGTTAAACTCCGCGGCCATCTCGATATCTGTCTTATCTTCTTTGAGCGCGTCGATAAAACGGTCAAAGTCAATGCCAACGTCATCAGTCATTTCTTTAAGACCGGGCTTGCGGCTCCAGGGAACATGGCTTAAGTGAAAGCGGTCGTTATGCGCCACACTAATTCCTCCGTTTTTAACCATAGCTTGCCCGGCCCGGACAGGTTTAACTCATCATCTTACCGGCCATAGTTGATATCGTCCCGTTATTTTTCGGGCGTAGATAATCCCGGTTTTTTAAATGGGCACAGTCATTGAAAAGCTTTAGGGTTCCATGCTCCCAGCGCGGAAAATCTAATAAGCTCATGCCGGTGTTGTCCAAATGGAGGCGCCAGTGTTCATTTAAGTTCAACCCCAGCACACTTCCAATAATGCTGCGAATAACCCCACCATGTGCTACTATTAAGACTGTTTCTCCATTATGTCTATCGATGATTTTTTTAGTAGCGATGGTACTGCGCTCGACTACCTCAGATAGCATTTCTCCACCGGGGATACGGGTATTCATCGGGTTGGCCCACCACTGTTTAATTTCACCGGTGTAATCTTTTTTCACTTCTTCAATGGTTAGGCCTTCCCAAATACCAAAATTGAACTCTCTGAAGCTAGATTCTTTATTGACCTTCAGGGCATGGGGCCCGGCGATGATTTCTGCTGTTTCACAGGCCCTGGTCAAATCACTGCTGTACAGGCAATCAATTTTCATGGCAGCCAAACGCTGTGACAGCAATTCTGCCTGTTCGCGTCCCCGGTCCGATAAGGCTACATCGCTATGGCCCTGTAGTTTCAATAGGACATTCCAGGTTGTTTCACCATGCCGGACAAAAAAAATGCGGCAGCTCATATCTTCCCCCCCAAAGCTAGATGAAAACAGGGTTAAATTTCAGCCGGTGAGGACTCAGTGGAGTAATTCTCTAACTTTGACTGCAACTCTATAATCTTCGAATTTTTTCTAAGCAAGCGATGGGCATACCGGCAATTATCCTGGTGCAGCCTGTTGTTTTCCTTTTCCAGCTTGGTTAAAAAACACAGTTTTTCCTTTTCAATTTTTTCAATCAGGTACATTAAAACTCTCCTGCTCAGCCGGAGTTGCTCAACCTTTTCCTCCAATTCCCGGACTCTTTGCATAAGGTTGCCTACATCTATTTTCTCATCCATAATTATACCA
>JAQVOX010000174.1 GCA_028702435.1 Desulfotomaculaceae bacterium
AGCAAATAATTGATCATAAAACAAACATGACCAGGTGCAGTTGGAAGCCTTCGCCGGGTTCTATTTATCCGTTGCTACAGAAGATGGTGAAACTGGGGCTTGTAGCTGAATACCTTGATCAGCCCAGGGGGGTACATATTTATGAATTGACTGATTTGGGTAGGGACGCGCTTAAGGATATGCGTGAAGAAATTAAGCCAAGGCTTAAAAGAACCATCGACTTTCTAAAGCGGCATTTACAAGAGCTGGAGAGTAATTGAGGAGGGAAGTGATATGGCTATACTTCAAAAAGTATTTAGTTTTTCAATGGCTGCTGCTGCCAATGCTTATAGAAAAAAATTTGAAGCGGACCTCATGCGGGCAGATGAAGTAAACAATGCAGTATTAAGGGAAATACTAGCATTAAATATAGACTCGGAATATGGACGTAAATATCAATTTTCTTCTATAAAATCATCTTTAGCTTATAAAGAAAAAGTCCCTTTAACCACTTATCAGGATTACCAGCCATATATTGAAAGAATGGCCGGTGGCGAAAAAAATATCCTTACTTCTTTACCCATTATATATTTTGGGCTAAGTTCCGGAACCACCGGTAAGAGTAAGTTAATACCGGTGACTGACCTCGGCAGGAAAGTGGTTAACACTCACATGATGTTGCTGACCCAGGGCCTTATCCAGCGAGCCCTACCGCAGACACGTGGCGGCGGCAAAGGGCTGTTGCTGATGAACAGCGCCAAGGCCGGGATTACCGCCGGAGGTATTCCCACCGGCGCGGGAACGTCAGGTGGCATGAATTCGATGAAGTTTATTGTACCTTACCTGTGGACATCACCGCCGGAAATATTGCAACTGGTTGACCAGCGCACCGCCCTTTACCTACATCTGCTTTTTGCCCTGCAGGAAACAAATTTGGCTTATATTAATGCGCCTTTCCCGGCACCGATATTACAGTTATTCCACCTGCTGGAAGAAGAGTGGCCAAGTTTAAGGCGTGACCTGGCGGAGGGCAGGCTCAGTGAGGATTTGCCCCTGGAGCCGGAGATGAGGGGCAGGCTAGCCAAGCGGATGCGGCCTGATGCCCGGCGGGCTGAACAGCTGGCAAAGGAAGTTAACCGGGGCATGAAGAATATTGCCTGCCGGCTGTGGCCAAAATTGCTTTATGTTTGCTGCGTGGCGGGGGGGAGCTTTAGTATCTATATAGAAAAACTTTCCCACTATACCGGTCAAATACCGGTTTACTCTGCAGTATACGGGGCCACCGAGGCCATGCTCGGTGTCGGCGCCGGCACAAATGCGGTTACTTATCTGGTGACACCCAGAACAGCTTACCACGAATTTATCCCGGTGGAACAGTCAGAAGAGCCCAATCCGGCCGCGCTGAACCTTGACCAGTTGGAAAAGGGGAAAAGCTACGAGGTAGTTGTAACAAACTATGCCGGGTTTTACCGTTACCGGCTGGGAGATGTGATAAAGGTAGTGGATTACTGTAATAATAACCCGCTAGTAGAATTTTTATATAGGAAAGGTCAATTGTTAAACTTGGCCGGGGAAAAAACCCAGGAGGCGGCTGTTCTGGACGCATTAAAAAATGCCGCTAAACGCTGGGGCAGTGATTTGGTAGATTATACTACCGCGGTGGATCTGAATGGGGTTACAGGAAGGTATGTGTTTTTCATCGAAGTCCGGGACCCTGAAAAAATAACAGACCTAGCCTTGTGGCAAGTCATTTTGGAAAAAGCGCTCGAAGAGGCTAATCCGCGTTATCAGGCCGGTATAGAAGCCGGGCGGATCGGCAGCTTGGTGTTAAAGCTGGTTCAGCCCGGTACTTTCCGGCGTTTACAGCAGGAATTGATTTTGAAAGGGGCCTCTGCTAATCAGGTTAAAATGCCCAGAGTGCTTAATGATGAAAGTCTCCGGGATTTCTTATCTCAATTTACTGTAAAAGTAGGGATTAAGGAGTGAGTAAAAATCTTAAGCCTATAGCTGTTTTGTTTGTTACCTTATTTCTGGTTATGGTCGGGTTTGGGATCGTTATCCCAATTTTCCCTTTCTTAATTATTGAGCTTGGCGGGGGGCCGACCGCCCTGGGTTTTTTCATGGCGTCTTATTCGGTCATGCAGTTTATCTTTGCTCCTCTTTGGGGCAGGTTATCCGATCGCATTGGCAGGAGGCCCGTATTATTAATCGGCCTGGGCGGTTATGGGATTACCTTTATTTTATTTGGCTTTGTGTCCGAGCTATGGATGATGTTTGGCGTAAGAATATTATCCGGTATTATTTCGTCGGCCACACTGCCAACCGCTATGGCCTACGTTGCAGACACAACCAGTGGCCCTGACAGGTCTAAGGGGATGGGCATACTGGGGGCAGCAATGGGGCTGGGCATGATTGTCGGGCCTGCTTTGGGAGGCTGGCTGGGCCAAAACAATTTTGCGCTGCCCTTTTGGTTGGCCGGAGGCCTGGCCGTGCTAAATTTGCCCTTCGCCATGTACTTTCTACCTGAATCCCTTAAGGAATCTGGTCGTAATCGGTCCGGCGGCAGGGTCGGACTTAACTTGGCAGTAGTAAAGAACCCTCTCTTTATTTTGTTTTTCCTGGGTTTTATTTTTAATTTTACAATGTCTATGTTTGAGGGCACATTTGCCTTATTCGCTGCGGATCGGGTTGGCTTTGGGCCAAGGGAGCTGGGGATTTTATTTACCATCCTGGGTGTGATCGGGGCCATTATTCAGGGTGGCTTGATCGGCAAGCTGGTGAAGAAATTCGGTGATGTAAAATTAATTAGGGCGGGCCTGCTGATCGCTTCGGCGGGTATGCTGTTGATTTTAATGGCGCCAAATGTAATTTTATTGTTTGTAACCACTGCTATATACAATATCGGCACTACTTTGCTGAGTCCGACCGCTTCGAGCCTCGTTACAAAAAATTCATCAGGTGGCCAGGGCGAAGCTTTAGGGATAATGCAATCGTTTGGTAGTTTAGGGCGTATTTTCGGGCCTATGACCGGTGGAGTATTATATGAT
>JAQVOX010000175.1 GCA_028702435.1 Desulfotomaculaceae bacterium
AAAGTGCTAAAATATTTCATCACCCTTGAGCAGTTACCTAAGAATTTCAACGGAAAGTTCTTTGAAGATAGAGTTGATGAAATACGCTAAACTGCATCCTAGTAACCTGAACAAGAGGACTTAGTAGCATTGAATTTATTAAAGAAGAGAAATTTGATGTACAAATAAATTCATTAAGAAAGGACTGTATATATGGAGATTAAAAAGATCGGGGTTTTGGGAGCGGGAGCCATGGGCACAGGTATTGCCACTGTTTCGGCACAGGCTGGGTTCGATGTGATCATCAGTGATGTGGATTTAAGTATTGTGCAAAAGTCTGTCGGACGAATGAGCAGTTTTTTTGATAAAAGTGTTGAAAAAGGCAAGATGACTGGGGAACAAAAAGAAGCAATCATGGGAAGAGTTGAACCGCAATCAGGAGTAGACGGATTCGGAGATGTTGATTTAGTAATCGAAGCTATTTTCGAAGACCTGCAAGTAAAAAAAGATAACTTTACCAAACTGGACCAGGTTTGCAAACCGGAAGCGCTCTTGACTTCGAATACGTCTTCATTTTCGATCACTCAACTTGCGGCTACCACCAAGCGGCCTGACAGATTTGCCGGGATGCACTTTTTTAACCCGCCGCCGATTATGAAGCTGGTCGAAGTGATCAGAGGTTACGGCACTAGTGATGAGACTGTAAAAGTGGTCTCCGAAGTTGCCGTCAAGATGGGCAAGAAACCGATTGAGATCAAAAAAGATTCGCCGGGGTTTGTCGTCAACCGGATCTTGCTGGCCCAGTTTATCGAGGCAATCAAGTTATACGAAGAAGGAGTGGCCTCACTCGAAGATATCGACGTTGCCGTCAAGCTGGGTTTGAATTACCCGATGGGTCCTTTTGAATTACAGGATTTTGCCGGAGTCGATATTGGTTTCCACGTCACCAATTACTTCTGTGACGAGTTTAAAGATATCCGCTGGAATCCCCCCCTGGCCCTCAAACAATTGATCCGTGCAGGCCGGCTGGGCCGCAAGACAGGTGCGGGATGGTTTAACTACTAATCAAGAAAAAGGAGTAAATGGTATGCACGAAACTATCGATCTGAAAATTGAGGATGGAATAGCTACCATAACTTTGAACAGACCACCTGTCAACGCTTTGAACACCAAGCTTTTTCAGGAACTCGGACAAGCTGTGGATGAACTTGATGTGGATCCTAACGTCCGGGTGGTAATTATCACCGGATCGGGTGATAAAGCATTCGCTGCCGGAGTTGACATAAATGAGATGAAAGATCTGAATCCGGTGCAAGCTAACCAATTCTGCGAGGTATCCGGAAATGCTTTTGATTTAGTTGCCAATATGAGTAAACCGACGATAGCTGCGGTCAAAGGGCTAGCACTCGGTGGTGGCTGTGAGTTAACCCTGTCCTGTGATTTCAGGCTGGCAGCTGAAACGGCCAAGTTTGCCCTCCCTGAGATTAATCTGGGGATTATTCCCGGCGGGGGCGGCACGCAGCGGTTACCTCGCTTAATTGGAGTCGCTCGGGCAAAAGAGCTGCTCTTTCTTGGAGAAATGATCGATGCTAATCTGGCCTGGCAATACGGCTTGGTCAACAAGGTAGTCCCGGCGGCCGAACTTTTGCAAGAGGCGAAGGCATTGGCTGAAAAACTTGCGTCTAAGTCCGCGCATGCATTAAGCGTAATGAAAAATTCCGTGAATTTAGGATTGAATATGGGCTTATCTGAAGCATTAGATTTTGAAACAAAAAATTTCATTCTTGTGTTTGCCAGTGACGATCGCCGGGAAGGGATCGGCGCCTTCGTTGAAAAACGCAAGCCAGTTTTTACCGGTAAGTAGTTGTCATTAACAATTTAATGTCAAGAACACGGTAGCTCTAAACGAAATATCGCGTCAGGTATCTAGGGGGCACCGGTAAGTACTTTTAATATTAGGAGGGTGTTATTATGTATACAAAAGCATATATTCCTTATCGTGGATACTACAGTTCCCCATTTGCCCGCTGGCAGGGGAGTTTGCAACATGAGAACTCTATTGAACTAGGAGCTGCAACCGCCAAAAAGTGGCTGGCGACAAAGAACATTGACCCGAAGATATTTGAGTACCTTTATTTAGGCAAAACCGTCGGGCAGTTGCATACCTTTTACGCTGCCCCCTGGGCCGCCGCCCTCTTGGGAGCCACGGATATCCCTGGCTGCCATGTTCCCCAGGCATGCTCCACATCCACGACTTGTGTAAGCCAGGCGGCAGCTGGTATTGAAACAGGCCTTTATGAAAGGGCATTTTGCTTGATGACAGACCGCATGTCTAACGCCCCGCACACTACCTGGCCCAATCCCATGGGTCCCGGCGGCGAAGTAATTTCAGAGAACTGGGGAATGGACAACTTTAACAGTGACCCATGGGGAAAAGTAGCCATGGTCCAAACGGCGGAAAACGTAGTGAACACGGCCGGCGGAATTACCAAAGAAGACTGCGACGAGTTAACATTTAGACGTTACGAACAGTACCTGGACGCTCTGGCAAACGACCGGGAGTTCCAAAAACGTTATATGTTCCCGGTAGAATATAAAAAGAGTAAAAAGGAAGTAGGATTACTTGAGGCTGACGAAGGTGTTACTCCAATAGTGAAAGAAGTAATGGCCAAATTAAAACCGGTCATTGCGGGGGGAGTGCATTCCTTCGGCGCCCAGACCCACCCGGCTGACGGTAATAGTGGAATTATCGTATCCACCAGGGAAAAAGCGAAAGAACTAAGTACCGATAGCAGCATAGAAATACAGATCATTTCCTACGGTTTTGCGCGCGCACCCAAGGCCCATATGGCCATGGCCGTGGTGCCTTCGGCAAGAATGGCGCTGGAAAAAGCCGGGCTTGGCATAAAGGAAATGAAGGCCGTTAAGACTCATAATCCTTTTGCAGCCAATGATCTATACCTTGCTAAAGAAATGGAAATTGATTTCAGGACATTCAATAATTACGGCAGCTCAATGATTTACGGGCATCCCCAGGGACCTA
>JAQVOX010000056.1 GCA_028702435.1 Desulfotomaculaceae bacterium
TGATCAGCAGACCGGTCTGCTGATCAGAACTAACACTTAAATATAAAGTAGTAATTTAATTTTAAGAGTAAATGGCATTCAACTTTTACTTAAGACTTGCTATACAACTCTTCCAGCACGTGGGCTAAAGCTGCATAAATAGCTGAAAAACCACAAATGATTCCTTCCCACCCGGTAATTAGAGCAATTGTTGTATTACCTGTCCAGTCCCTTACGGCCAGCAAGAAAAACAATATGGCTAGAGAAGCAAAAACAAACTGCAGGCGCCGGTTGATTTTAAGTGTTCCATAAAACATTACGGCTGTAAACAAGCCCCACATAAAAAAGTATGCGCCCATAGCAATGGAGGTAGAAGTTTCAGCCCAGCCCAATTTAGGCATAACTAGTAAACCAATTAGAGAAAGCCAGAATAATCCGTAAGAAGTGAAAGCCGTAGTGCCGAAAGTATTGCCCTTTTTCCATTCCATGATCCCGGCAATGATTTGTGCTATGCCCCCGTAGAATATGCCCATACCCATGATCATGCTATCCAGGGCAAAAAAACCGGCATTGTGCAAATTAAGCAGCACGGTCGTTAAACCAAATCCTAATAACCCGAGCGGGGCGGGATTAGCTGTGCAGTCAACGCTTGTGATGGTTTGATTTAGGTTTGATTTCTGAGACACTTTGATCCCCCCTTTTGAGATATTTATACTGCGCTTATCTCGACTTGTTTTTTTTAATTTGGTTTTAAACAAAGCTTAACTTAACCCTGTATAGAAGAAGCCTGCCTATGTTAGTTTGTTAAGTGAGGAAGAGACTTGCAAGCGCAAACACTGATCTCCTTAATTATCTAGAAATACATAGCGAGCGCCTCCATAGAGGACGATGTGACATTGATTTTATGAGCTAATCTTGATTTTATTAATAGATTGATTTTGTCCAAATAATGTTCTGTTTTTCGATAATGACTCACTCCTTGCCTTGAACGGAGATGGGATTTCTTTTGATAGTATTACCACAGCTATGATATACTTACCAGATAGTATACATCTCTTTTTTCACAATGGCAAGGTAAATAGGCTGTTGGTTATGCGGCTGTTGTATACCTAACGGGCCTAGTTTTCGATATAATTTTGCTTATGCCGGATGCAAAATATAACAAAATGTGCATCAGAGTTAACATCCGCCCAGAGGATTAGCCCCGCGTATTAGCAGTTCCGGGCCGGATGATACCATATAGTAAAGTCATTGTATACAATATAAGGGAGATGATCACTTTAAAGTTATATAAATTTATGATACTATTTATTAGACAATTTTTCGGGGTTAACATCGGCTTCGTATCTCGTTTCAGATCAAATGCTCCTAAAATTTCAGTTACGTTTTAGTTGTTTAATTTAAGGAAGCTGGTGCATGTATACGAAGACTATTTCGGAAAGAGGGATTAATTTTGGGCCAAACTACTATTGAAAAGATCCTTACCAACCATTGCGGCAAAGAAGCCCGTGCCAATGAAATTGTGGTGGCGCGGGTGGACTACATAATGGGGCAGGACGGAACCGCCCCCCTGGCTATAAACGCTTTTAACGAAATGGCCGGGCAGGAAGTTTTTGATGCGGCTAAAGTGGCTTTTGTTATTGACCATAGCGCTCCCAGCCCGAATGAGGGTGTTTCCGCCCTGCACAAGTTAATGAGAGAATTTTCTGCGGACAAGAGGTTTCGCCTTTACGACATTGGTGAAGGCGTGTGCCACCAGCTCATACCTGAGAGCGGTGAGGTCGGCCCGGGCAGTCTGGTCATCGGCGCCGATTCTCATACCTGCACTTACGGAGCGCTGAATGCTTTTTCCACCGGTGTCGGTTCTACAGACTTAGCCGGCGGGTTGATCTCCGGACAGATGTGGTTCAAGGTGCCGGAAACAATCAAATTTGTATGTAATGGAACACTACCTAAAGGGGTGTTTTCCAAAGACCTGATTTTGTATTTAATAGGTGACGTTACTGCCGATGGGGCTACATATATGGCTGCCGAGTATACCGGGGAAGCAATTACCTCCTTGTCTCAGGAAGCGCGCTTTACCATTGCTAATATGGCCATTGAAATGGGCGCCAAAGCCGGCCTGATGGAAGCTGATGATAAGACCTTCGCCTGGTTGCGCCGGTTTACCAACCGGGAATTTACCCCGGTCACTGCCGACGAGGATGCGGTATATGCAGAAGTGCGGGAATATGATGTATCAAAGCTTGAACCTCAGGTAGCTAAACCCCATCAAGTTGATCATGTGGCGCCGTTAAGCGAGGTAGTAGGAAAACCTGTTCATCAAGCTGTATTAGGCACCTGCACCAATGGCCGGCTGGAAGATTTGCGTATTGCTGCCGGCATTCTGTCCGGCCGAAAAATCCACCCGGGACTCCGCTTAATTGTGGCCCCGGCCTCCCGGCGGGTCTTATTGGATGCTATGGCGGAAGGAATTATCCAGACCCTGGTCGAGGCCGGCGCGGCTCTGGTCACTGCGGGCTGCGGGCCATGTGTAGGCACCCATAACGGTATCCCTTCCGACGGGGAAACGGTTATTTCCACTGCCAACCGTAATTTCAAGGGCAGGATGGGTAACTCTAATGCTGAAATCTATCTGGCCTCCCCGGCTACGGTGGCAGCCAGTGCCGTTACTGGAAAGTTTACCGACCCGCGGGAGTTTATTAAATAGTTAACATAATATTATGGCGCCGCCAGCGGTAGCGGCAGAATGGAGGTTTTTATGCATTTTAAAGGTAAAGCTCATAAATTTGGCAATGATGTAAATACAGATTATATCATCTCAGGTAAATATAAATTCAAGACCCTGGACATGAAAGAGCTGTCCCGGCATGTGATGGAAGACCTGGATCCAGAATTTTACGGAAAAGTCACAGCAGGTGACTTCATTGTTGGCGGAACTAATTTTGGCTGCGGCTCTTCCCGCGAGCAAGCTCCGCTGGCGATAAAATATGCGGATGTGGGTGCCGTGCTGGCCAAGTCGTTCGCCCGTATTTTTTACCGGAACGCCATCAATACCGGCTTGCCCGTGGTTGAGTGTGACACCGACCGGATTGACCAGGGGGATGAGCTGGCAGTTGATCTATCAGCAGGAGTAATCGAAAACAAGACGAAAGGTATTACCCTGCCAATTAAACCCTTGCCGGGGGTAATGATTAAGATCTTAAATGACGGGGGCCTGGCGGCACACTTTAGAAAGTTTGGAGGGTTTAATTTTGGTTAGCGCCGGGAATAAATAGTAATAAGCGGGTATTTTGGGGGCCGTACACATTTTGTGTACGGCCTTTTTGCGTTACGGGCAGTTGCATAAAAAAGGCCGGGAATATAAATGTCCTAACCGTGTCCATAAAATGCAGCGTGCATAGAGATCAGCGACTAAGTCTAGGTCAAATCACGTTGGTAAGCCGGATGTTTTAGTAGGGCATCATGTACGGGGTTTGATGGTGAGCATGTCGGAAGGACCTGTTTGCCATTATTATTCCGGGTATAGTTTTTACTGTATAAAATATTACAGTTTAACCATACTAATAAAAGAAAAATTTTCCGAGGAGCTGATGGTAGTGGCCAACCCAAGTAGGTTTGGGGACGGTGAGACCCGGTTAAAAGCGATGAGTGAAGCAAATTATCCCGGCGGTGTGGTGGTAGATCCAACGCCGATTACCGCAGGCCAGGAAGTAACGGTATTTTATAACGGCCTGCTGGGCCAAGAAGGTAAGGGGAAGGTCTATCTCCGCTATGGCTATGGCAGTGCGGCAGATTGGCATGATGTGGGTGATATAAGAATGGATCGCACTGGATGGGGTTGGGTCAGTGATGTAACCGTGCCGAATTTTGAAGAGAGGTTTAATTTCTGTTTTAAAGATAGTGCCGATAACTGGGATAATAATAATGGGACCAACTGGAGCTTTCAGGTACACGACGGGAGCCAAAGCTATTAGAAGTAATAATCCCTGCCGGAACCCCAGGTAGGGATTTCGGTTTTCTATAATATACCATTGTTTTCAACGTTTTTACATGCAACAAAATAAGATCAGGGAGGTTAAAGTTTTGAGAGTTCTAATGCTGTCTTGGGAATACCCGCCCAAAAGCGTTGGGGGTTTAGCTCAGCACGTATACGATTTAACAAATGAGCTGGTGGATAGTGGTATAGAAGTCCACCTGATCACTTCCGGCGGGCAGGGGGCCCCTGCTTATGAAAAGGTAAACGGGGTTAAAGTTTACCGGGTTGAACCATATCAAGTGTCGTCGCCTGATTTTGTTACCTGGGTGGCCCAGTTTAATGTGGCCTTACTGGAAAAGGCCATGTCCCTTTTAGATGAACTGGGCGAGGTCCATGTTCTGCACGCTCATGACTGGCTAGTGGCTTATGCGGCACGGGCGCTCAAACACGCCTGGAAAAAACCTTTAATAGTCACTATTCATGCCACGGAATACGGCCGGAACCAGGGTTTGCATAACGATACCCAAAGACACATCAGTGATGTTGAGTGGTGGCTAGCCTATGAAGGCTGGCGGGTGATCTGCTGCAGTAACTACATGGAAAGCGAGCTAAGGAACGTTTTTCAGATCCCACAAGATAAAATTACGATTATTCCCAATGGGGTGGACCCGACCGGCTTTAAAGTTCGGGAAACTAATGTGCAGCGCAGTGATTATGCCGCCCCGGATGAAAAGATTGTATTTTATGTGGGAAGGCTGGTCCGGGAAAAAGGGGTACAAGTCTTATTGGACGCAGCGCCCGAAATCCTGGTCCATCATCCCCAGACCAAATTCATTATCGCCGGCAAAGGTCCTTATCTGGATTCCTTAAAAAGACAGGCGGTAATGCTGGGCGTGGCCAACAGGGTGTACTTTACTGGATACATAGACGATGCGGTGCGAAATAACCTGTACAGTTGGGCCGACGTGGCGGTTTTTCCTAGTCTGTACGAACCTTTTGGGATCGTGGCCCTGGAGGCGATGGCCGCCCGGACACCGGTGGTAGTGGCCGATAGCGGCGGCCTGGGGGAGATTGTCAACCACGGTTTGGATGGCCTCAAAGCCAACCGGGGCGACAGTCATTCCCTGGCGCAAAATATTCTGGCGATCTTAAAACAGCCTGATTTTGCTCACGGCCTAAAAGAAAACGCTTACCGGCGTGTTCTCAATGAGTTTAGCTGGAAACAGATCGCCTGGCAAACAGCGTCAGTTTATCAAGAGGTTTGGGAAGCGCACCGCAACACAGCCTGGTCGGCGCCCGGCCGGCAAGACGGGTTGTTTAACCGGGTTAGTCGCAGGTTTACGAAATATTCCTAAAATGGAGGATGTCTTATGAAGGCAATCATTATGGCCGGCGGTGAGGGCTCGCGTCTCAGACCGCTCACCTGCGGCAGGCCTAAGCCGATGGTGCCGGTATTAAACCGGCCGGTTATGTCCCATATTGTGGAGCTGTTAAAAGAGCACGATATTACCGATATCGGTGTGACCCTGCAATACATGCCGGAAGCAATCCGGGATTACTACGCCAGCGGGGCGGATTACGGAGTGAACTTGCGGTACTTTGTGGAGGAAACGCCGCTGGGCACCGCCGGCAGTGTAAAAAATGCGGCCGGTTTTCTAGACGAGACTTTTCTGGTGATTAGCGGTGACGCGTTGACCGACCTGGAATTGTCCCGGGCGGTAGAGTATCATAAAAAGCAGGGGGCGATGGCCACCCTGGTGCTGACCAGAGTTGACAGCCCGCTGGAATATGGAGTAGTAATTACAGGTAAGGACGGCAAAATAACACAGTTTCTGGAAAAACCGGGTTGGAGCGAGGTGTTCAGCGACACAGTCAACACCGGAATTTATGTGCTGGAGCCGGAGGTATTAGAATATTTTGAAACGGGCAAAAAATTTGACTTTAGCAAGGACCTATTCCCATTACTCTTAAAGCGCCAAGAACCCTTGTTCGGCCTAGTGCTACCCGGTTACTGGTGTGATATCGGTAATCTTCAGCAGTATCTGGAGGCGCACCACGATGCTCTTACCGGTAAGGTCAAAATAAAAATGCCCGGTACTGAAATCCGGCCCGGGGTGTGGGTCGGGGACGGCACGCTGATTGACCCCGATGCTGTGATCGAAGGTCCCGCCTTGATCGGGGCGGGCTGCCAGCTAGGCGCCGGGGTCCGGGTGGAGCCGTTGACGGTGTTGGGGGACAACTGTGTCTTGCAGGAGCGAAGCACCATCAAAAGAAGTGTGGTGTGGGGCAATGCTTACATTGGTGAAAATGTGGCGCTGAGGGGGGCCGTGATCGGCAGCAGGGTCAAGCTGTATTCCAAAGCGGGTGTTTACGAGGGCGCGGTGGTTGGCGATGACTCGATCATCAAGGAAAACAGCCTGTTAAAGCCTGACGTCAAGCTATGGCCACATAAACTAGTGGAGACTGGGGCTACTGTCCAAAAAAGCTTAATCTGGGGTACCTGCACCCCGAAGAAATATTTTGGTATCGAAGGAGTTAGCGGCCTAGCCAATGTGGAGATTACTCCTGAATTTGCCGCGATGCTGGGAGCGGCTTTCGGTTCGGTTTCCGGACGGGGCGCGCGCCTGGCGGTTAGCTGTGACAACCACACCTCCTCACTGATGCTCAAAGAGGCGGTGGTAAGCGGGTTGCAGTCGAGCGGTCCGGCGGTACAGGATCTAGGAATAGGGATCACCCCGATGCTGCGTTACGCGGTCCGCGCCCTGGATTGCCAGGGCGGCGTGCACATTAAAATTTCTCCCCAGGAGCCAGGCCGGGTGACCATGGTATTTACCGACAGCCGCGGCGCCAATTTATCCCGCGGCATGGAGCGCAAGGTGGAAAATGCGCTGGCCCGGGAAGATTTCGCGCGGGTTGAAGCAAGCCGGATTATTCCGCCGGAGCAGGTACCTGACCTGCCACGTGCCTACCTTGCGGCAATATGCTCCGACCTGAATATAGACATGGTGCGCAAAACACGCTTTAAATTATTGCTTGCTTATGACCCGGTTAACCTGGAAAGCTTTATATCCGGATTGGCCGGTCAAATGGGATTTTTACATGAGGTTTATAAACATGAGCGAGCCAGGGGCAGCTGGTATGCGGATCAGGAAATAATTCCCGACATGGCCCGCGCAGTGGTAGCCCGGGGAGCCGGCGCCGGGGCGGTGTTGGACCCCAATGCCGACCGCCTGATTTTAATTGACGATCAGGGGCAGGTGATCAAGGACGATTTGCTAGTGGCCTTAATCTCCCTGATTATTCTTAAAGAACAAAAAGGGCCGGTAGTGGTGCCGGTAACAGCCCCGCAAGCGATAGAAGCGCTGGCGGAGCGTTATCAGGGTAAAGTGGTGCGGACCAAAACGGCGATCCAGGATTTATTTGATAAAATGCTGGCTGAGGAAGAAGATACCGGTGGCGTCTATCAATTGCTCATGCATTTTGACGCTTTATCCGCGCTGGCGAAAATTTTGGACTATCTGACCCGGCAGCAGATGGTTCTTTCAGAACTGATCGCTGAAGTACCAAACTTCTTCACATATAATAGAGAAGTACCGGTGCCTTGGGAGACTAAAGGCCGGGTAATCCGCACTTTAATCCAAAACTCGTCTAACGAGCGCCTGGAATTGTTGGACGGGATCAAAGTGTTTCACCCGGATGGTTGGGCGCTCGTGCTGCCCGATCCCGAAAAGCCCGTGTGCCGGGTGTTCAGCGAGGGGAGCACCATGGAAATAGCAGAATCCCTGACCGATATGTATATCAAAAAAATCAGCGCGATAGCCTCAAGCAAAAATTAAGTAAGCCGACATCAGGAAACATTGATTTTATTGCCACGGATCGCTCTAAGTGAGAGCGATTTTCTTTTATGCACAAATATTGACTGTTCATGCAAGAATATTAACATTTATAAAAACCTTTCTTGGGTCATCTACGGTCATGGCAAATCAAGCTCCTCAACTCGGTACCTAAAAATTTTTCCACTTGTTTTACACGAGTATCCAAATCCCCGGCCACCATAATAAAAGATTCAACATAACTCGTCAAGAAAAGCCCGAGCAGAAAATCCATCTCCTCCCGGTAAGCCCGGTTCGAAGTTTTAAACCCATTCGCTACAAGCGATATCTCCAGCGGTACATAGACAATTAAGTCATACTTTCGCACCTGATCCGTAACTGTCCGGTAAAATCGCATATTTTCTTCGCTTTTGGCCCCTCGGGAATGCCACTTCATCCAATACACGGCATTATCAAGAACGGTACGATCCGAGATAAACCCACCCGGTTGGCTATCCTCAGCAGTTATCTGTAACTCCAGGCAACGCCACTGAAATTGCCGTCCGAGTTCCGGTTGTTCTTTCAGCACCTTCGGATTTTCAAAACCAAACTCACGTGCCGCCACCCGGGCCTGCTCTTCAATTAGCGGTAATCCCAGTTTTTTAGACAGCGCCTGGGTCAAGGCTGTTTTGCCTGTACAACAGGCGCCACTGATGCCAATTTTCATTTTTTATAATACCCTCTCTTTCGGTTGTTTTAATCACAGCCTGCCCCTTAGCATCGACATCTATCCCTGCTTTTTCCTCGAGATATTGCGCAGCAGGCAGCGAAATGGAGGTTATTATGACGGAACTACTGAATAAAACAAAAAAATCCTGCCGAGAGGGGTAAAAATTAAGCCAGGGAGGATACGCGTGGTAAATTTCGCGTGTGCGGCCATAATTCTATTCCAAAAGGATGCGTGACTGAAACTCAGACTGGTAACCAAGCAAAGCACCTCTGTTTTTGTTTGTAGTTACCAACATTACCCAAAAAAGGGGTGCTTTGCTTATTATTTTTCGCGAAAAAGCACTTATTCTACCATGATTTTAATTAATCTTCAACTCCGAAAATTGAGTTAGTATGATAATGACTTTCTTAAATAAGTTCTTTATAAAAGTGTACCACTAACTCTCCATCCAGGATCTCATTTTCTTTCTCTTCCACTAATTTAGCATATTTCTGTTTAGCTTCCTGAAAATAAGGAGTCCGAGCATGGACTTTATATGCTTCCTTATTAACATACTTTGCATAAATAACTATTTCTGCGCTGTTTTCAGTTGAAACATGCGGAATGAAAAACAAACAATTTTTCTCTTTTTCATGGGTTTCCTTTGCGAGAGAACTGCATATCTCCGCAAGGGCGGATTCCTTTCCCGGTTGAGCCGTTAATCTGCCAACTACTGTAATCATGTAAGTGCCCTCCTTCATATAATCTCCTTTATATAACCTCCCTAAATATAATACTACAAATAAGGGCGTTTGTCCTCCCAAAACAGGGTTAGACATACCCTGATCTCCTGCAAGTAATGATTGGTAAATGGGGGAAAATGGAAGAGAGGAGGGAAAACCCATAAATATACCTAAAGCCTGGGTAAAAGAAAAAAGGTCCCCACTTTTTTGAAATCGTGGACCAGATACAATGGTAAACTACGAAACTCCTTTTACCCCAACCTATTTAATGATGGGAAATATTAGGGCAAAAGCTTAAACCTTACAGAAAAAGTAGATCCCTGTTCACCGGTTTCTACTTTTATGGTCGCGTTGTGTCTGGCAGCAATGCTGTAGCATACCGACAATCCTAAACCGGTCCCATCAACTTTGGTAGTAAAGAAAGGGTGACCGATCTTTTCAAGCACATTAGGCTCGATCCCTTTTCCCTGATCCTGAACTGATAAAACAACCTCTTCGTTATCCACGTATGTTCTGATAGTTACCTCACCACCATTTGACATTGCTTCTAAGCCATTGTGTACAAGGTTTAAGATTATTTGTCGAATTTCTTTCTCGTCAAGAAGCATATTGGGAACAATCCCCAACTCCGTTTCAATATTTTTATTAGAGTTAATGGCATCAGCCATAATCAGTGGCAATAAATTTCCCACTATCGTATTAAGGTTATGCGCCTTTAAATCTATTGCCCTATTTTTAGCCATAGAAAGGTATTCGGTAATAATTGAATTAGCTTGATCCAATTCCCCAATCATTAAATCAAAGTGCTCCTTATATTGTGCGAGCTCTTTCTTAGTCCGGTATAATTGTAGGAAACCACGTACAACGGTCATGGGATTCCTGATTTCGTGGCCGAGGTTGGCGGTCATTTCCCCCACCAGGTGTAAATGTTCCAGGCGTTCCATTTCCTTTTCTATTTTTTTTCGTTCAGTAATATCTTCGGCAACCTTGAGGAAATGAGTAATAACACCGGCCGAATTTCTAAAAGGAGAAATGGAGGCGAATTCCCAATATAATTCACCGTTCTTTTTTCTATTAAGCAATTCTCCTTGATATTCTCTACCGGAATAAATTATATTCCGTAACTGATGGTATTCTTTTAGAGATTGTTCACTTGATTTACCTATTTTTTTCCCGAGCACTTCTTCGCGGGAATAGCCCGATATTTTAATAAATTCAGGGCTGACATATTCGACGCGGCCTTCTTTATCTGTAATAATGACAATGATCGGGCTTTGTTCGATGGCACGAGTTAACTTACTGAGTTGCTGCTCCGCCTGTTTTCGATGGGTAATTTCTTCTTTAAGGGAGAATAAATTTTGGGTTAATTTTTTTCTTTGTTGTTCCTCAATATCCGCTAAGGAACTGATGTACCAACCCACAACATATAAAATACTAATGATAATTATTTCAGACTCCAGCGAGTGCACAAGAGGCATCTTTTCTATAATCATCTGGTAAAATACTAAAATTAATGAACAAACTGTTGACATAGCAAAGCCGGCAATTTTTCCCCTTATTGATGAAGTAATTAGAACAGGTACAATAAGAAGTAACTTTGCGTCAAAACTAGTTTCCCTTAAACTAAATAATATTATCACCGTTATTAATAACGATGAAGTGATATAAAACAGATCTATCAAATAGAATTTAGACTTCTCCTGGGGCAGTCTTTTGGTCAGATATAGATAAATAACTCCACATGCTGCTAAACCCATTAATGCGGATAATCGGATGTTATTCGTAGGATAAGTATCAATTGCAAGTGGATCTTCATTTAATATCAGAATCATTAATATAATGAGACCATAAAGCATATGAGTAGTAGTTATAATTTCAAATATTTTCTCGCGCATTGTAATATTATCATTAGTTTTTTTCAATTAATTTCACCTCTGGGTAAACAACAGAAGAGGGAAGTGGGGAAAAACCACCTCCCTCTTGTAGTTTATTTTCTAAGCGATTGGGGTACATCGGGCTGATAAGCAGAAATAAGACAAGCCCAAGCTGAAGTAACGTTTGCCAGTAATAATAGTGTTGCAACTAAGAATCCGAATATTTTATATTTCATAAACTATTCACCTCCTTTTCAGTATTTTTTGGGGAAATGTATTTTATCTATTAGTAAAAACATTTGGCGCCCTTGTTTGCTAAGCAGAAAACTAGCCCACATGATACTAAAAACTATACTTAACTGAATCTGCCGGGCTAAAGCCCAAGAGCTTTGCCGTTGAACAAGCAATATTACGGCCAAAAGCAATACAACAATAAATGATAAAATCTTCAACTTTTTTCTTCTGGAAGGTGAAATAATTGGCGCTGCAGGTGAGTCAACAGGGGCAAGCAACAGTATTGCTACCACTCCGGTGAGAACAGCTGAAAACGACAAAATATCCACATACGATCGCTGCAGTGTAGAAAGATACTCAGCCAGTAGTGCAATTAAGGGAAATACCGCAATGGTGATTACACCGCAGCGCCAAGGAGAATTTGAATGAGCTCCCCCTGCAGTATGTCTAAATAAGGCCATGGTAAAGAGGCCGGCAGCCGTTCCCGGGAAAACACCTAGCAACGTACCAAGCAGGAGCGACATAAATACATTTAATAAATTAATCACCAGTACTTCAATAACATAAGCTAAAATAACTTCCATTTCCGGTGCAAGCCCGACTTTACCAGTCAAATAGTTAGCCCAGCGACTACTAAAAGAAAAGTAACTCACATTTTCCAAGCCTCCGGTTTAGGCTTTTTATATTTCGAAACTAGTACAGCAAAAATA
>JAQVOX010000057.1 GCA_028702435.1 Desulfotomaculaceae bacterium
CAATAGACAATTGGAGGAAATAATTTTCAGCAAAATTGCCGTTTTAGATCCAGTACAGTAATGGTACAACAATTTATTCCGGCAGAGAAAAATGATGTTCCCCCTCCCATCCCGGTTCCTTGTCGGGAAGCTGCACCGGTCATTTTGGGTATTGGTGGAGAGAACAAGAATACCTTTTGCCTGTTAAAGAAAAACCAGGCTTTTTTAAGCCATTACATTGGACAAATTGACAGTCTCGAAGGAGAAGAAAACCTTCTAGCGAGTTTACAAAATCTTGAAAACTTAACCTGCGTGCATCCGGAAGTTGTCGCTTATGATGCTCATCCGGGTTATATTTCTGCTCAGGTGGCCCGACAAATACCGGCCCAAGCTTATGTAGAGGTACAACATCACCATGCCCACCTGGCCAGCTGCTTGGCCGAGAATGGGCTGAAAAACGAAGAGGTTATCGGGGTTATCCTTGACGGCGCCGGTTACGGCACCGACGGTCACCTCTGGGGTTTTGAAATCTTAACCGGCAATTATGATGGTTTTAAACGCCGGTATCATCTAGCCTATGTTCCCCTGCCCGGCGGAGAAGCAGCCATCCGTCATCCCTGGCGCACAGCGGTAGCTTACCTGCTAACTTTTTTGGGTGAGGAAGGCAAAAAGTATGCTCGGATAATTTTTAAAGAAAAGAACCTGGACATTTTAGAAAGGATGATTGAAACCGGCTTTAATTCTCCTTTGTCCTCCGGCTGCGGCCGGCTTTTTGACGCCACATCTGCACTGTTGGGAATTTGCCTGGAAAACACCTATGAGGGGCAGGCTGCCATCGAGTTGGGAGGAGCGGTAGTGGAACCGGAGGAGGGCAATGCTCTTCAGCCTTATCCCTACGAAATTAATAAAGGGATAATTTTGCCTGGAAAGCTACTGGCAGCAATAATAAATGAAAAGTTGACCGGAAAGCCGGTAGAAATAATTTCCACCAGATTTCACCGGACCCTGGTGAGTATTATTGGTGATGTGGTTGGACAGGTATCTGCCGCTACCGGCCTGAAAAAGGTTGTTTTAAGTGGCGGGTCATGGCAGAACCAATATCTTTTCCGATCAGCGAAAAAGTTTTTCTGCGCCAACGGTTATCAGGTGCTGTATCACCGGCAGGTACCGGCCAATGACGGCGGCATAGCCTTGGGCCAGGTCATGATTGCGCAACGGAGGTGGCGGGAAAATGTGTTTAGGTATACCGGGCAAGGTGGTGGCAGTCAATCTAGCGGAAAGCTGGGCAGTGGTGGAGAGTTTTAGGGTGCAACAAAAAGTATGCATTGCCTTAGTAGATGAGAATCCGGCCTTGGGAGATTACCTGATGGTGCATGCCGGTTTTGCGATCGGTAAAATCAACCCACAAGAAGCGCAAAGCAATATTGAGCTATGGGAGGAGATATTGCTTGCAGACTGAACTGCGCGCTCCAATGTTGGGCAGGCAAATGTTATTAAAACTAACTTCCCTGGCTCAAAAAGCTGCCCGGCATTTAGGTCGGCCGGCAATATTAATGGAAGTTTGCGGAACTCACACCATGGCCATTGCCAAAAGCGGGTTAAGAAGCCTTTTGGATGGCTGCCTGGAACTGAGAAGCGGGCCGGGTTGTCCTGTTTGCGTTACCGATCATAAGGATATAGACAAAATTATTGCTTTGGCAAGGCAGCACAACGTGATGATCGCCACCTTCGGGGATATGCTGCGGGTCCCGGGGACAATCTCCTCTTTGGAGCAGGAACGGGCTCGTGGCGCTCAGATTGAGATCTTTTATTCACCGCTGGAAGCGGTGACCTTTGCTGCCGGGCACGATCAAAAAGAGGTGGTCTTTTTAGGGGTCGGCTTTGAGACTACCATACCGGGTATAGCTTTAAGTATTGCCGCGGCCAAAAGCCGGAACATCCCGAATTATTCGGTGTTTTCAGTTCACAAACTGGTTCCGCCGGTCATGGAGACTCTTTTGCATGACCCGGAATTAAACATTGATGGTTTGATCCTACCCGGACATGTGTGTACGATAACGGGAAGGAGTGCTTTTGATTTCGTAGCCGCAAAGTATGGTATGCCGGCTGTTATTGCCGGATTTGAGCCGGTTGATATTGTAAAGGCTGTCTATCTTCTATTAAAGCAGATTATTGATGGCCCGATCCGCACTGCTAATGGGTATCCTCGCCTGGTTCGAGAAGAAGGGAATAGAAATGCCAAGGAAATCATGAAGGAATATTTTGAACCCGCAGATGTTTGCTGGCGCGGGTTTGGCTTGATTCCGCAAAGTGGCCTAGCGGTTCAAAAAAAGTATTCTTTTTTTGATGCTGCCGTGCGGTTTCCGGTGGAAGTGCCTGAATTGTTACCGGCCGACGGTTGTGCCTGCGGTGATGTATTGAAAGGGAAAATCACCCCGCCGCAATGCCCATTATTTGCCGGGGTGTGTACCCCTCTACGACCTGTAGGGCCCTGCATGGTTTCTTCAGAAGGAGCGTGCGCTGTTTATTATCACTATGAATGACCCCGGGCGAATGCTTAATTGATGTTATTCAAGGAAGTGAATTAATGTTTAATCAAAACAACGATGAACTTATTCTCCTTGCTCACGGGGACGGGGGAATGCTTACCCACCAGCTTTTAAGGGACTACTTTTTGCGGTATTTCCACAATCCTTTACTTGACACCTTAACTGACGCTTCGGTTTTCCGATCTGAAAATGGGCGAATGGCCATAGCCACCGATGCCTTTGTGGTCGATCCAATTTTTTTCCCGGGCGGCGATATCGGCAAGCTGGCTGTTTGTGGTACTATTAACGATTTAGCTGTCAGCGGAGCGGAGCCTCTCTACCTCACCGCTTCTTTTATAATTGAAGAGGGCTTTTCACTTGCCGATCTGGAAAAAATTATTGCTTCTATGTCTCAAACTTGCCGTGAGGCGGGTGTGCAAATTATTGCCGGAGACACCAAAGTTGTCGGCCGCGGGCAGGTAGATAAAGTTTATATTACGACGACAGGGGTAGGTTATCTGCTTTCCGAGGCAAACCTGGGCTATCAGCGCCTGGAGCCGGGGGACCGGGTACTAGTTAACGGCAGTCTTGGGGATCATGGCCTGACTATTTTGCTGCAACGGGAGACATTAGGCATGGAATCCCCGCTAGTTAGCGACTGCGCACCACTGGGCAGAACGATCAAAAATTTATTGAGCCGGTTTAAAGGTATTAAATTTATGCGTGATTTGACTAGAGGCGGCCTGGCTACTAATGCAAAAGAAATAGCTTTAGCTTCCGGAATGGATTTTTGGTTAGATGAAGCAACTTTACCGGTGAAGGACAGCGTAAAAGGGATAACTGAGTTTCTGGGCCTGGATCCTTTGTATCTGGCTAATGAAGGTAAGTTTCTGGTTATAGTAGCAGCCCAGGAAGCAAATGCTCTATTAAAGTTTCTAAAAGATGAGATGTTTGCCGGTGAAGCTTGCCTGATTGGCGATATTCAGGCCGGCCAGGGTAATGTTTATTTAAAAACGGCGCTGGGAGGCACTAGAAAGTTGAATATGATGGCCGGCGCTCCGCTGCCACGGATTTGTTAATGGTAATTAAAGATAGTGAAGAGGAAAAAAGGATAGTTATACTTGGTGTGGGGAATTTACTGCTTGGTGATGAAGGGGTCGGAATTCACGCAATCAATGAACTTAAGAATGAGTCTTTTTCTCCATCTGTAAAAATCATTGATGGCGGAACTGCGGGTATTGATTTACTGTTTTGGCTGGAAGACGCAGATTATGTAATTATCATTGACTGTATAGAAGCTAACGCCGAGCCGGGATCAATATTGCGCCTGCAGGCGGATGAATTGCTCCTTAATGCACCCGGCCAAATTTCTTCCCTGCACGATATTAGCCTACAAGAGATGTTATTTATAGCTAAAAAATTGGGGAAATTACCCCCAACAATTATTTATGGTGTGCAACCGAAAAATATCACCTTGAGCGATCAGCTTTCTCCGGCTGTTCATAGGAGCCTTCCTCGCCTGTTACAATTAATCCGTCAGGAAATTAACAAGCAATAATTCTGCTCGAGCCGGTTATGGGAATCCTGATTAAGGCGGGCGTTGCCACTTACCAGCCTGTCTCCATTGACCTTGCCGTTGACCGCAATCTGCTGCCCGGCGGCAGTGTCTTTATCTTTTACATTTTGAGCAGCATATAAGCAAGAAACAGGACCAGTAATAATCCCGCGAACCATACCCAATTTTTAGCGCTCTGCCTGATGTTCATTGCCTTGTACATTGCTTCCGAGACAACCGGCACGGGGAGCATTTTCATAACAAATTGAGACCCCAGGGTAATCAGGGCCAGGTCATCGAGATATCCCAGTCCAGGGACAACAAAGCCGGGAAGTAAATCTACCGGACTGATGATATAAGCCGCCATCAGCGTGATCAGAGCTTTTGCCTGCCAGGGTGTCCGCGGGTCTTTGCTGGCATAATAAAGAGTGAAGATGTTCCACTTCAGCCTTTTTAACCGAAACCACAAATTTTTCAAAAGAGCCCGCCTTTCCGTATTTTTGTTAGTTTTGTGCTTGCGGCAGAAATGACCCTTGCCCCTGCGGCAGCGGTAAAAAGTATAAGAAATGCTGCGGGGCATAGTGGCTGAACCGCTTATTTATATCGCCTTTTCGCTTACTTATACCGGGGCGAACTTGGAAGTTAAATTAATCACATCTACCGCAGGTGGATTCGGGGACAAATGTAATCACTGATCCCAACTGCTACCGGAATGTCCAGGCGCCCGTACCGCTCGTCATTCAAAAGGGCAAGCACTATTATGTTAAGGACTATGCGGACAAACTATGCGAGCTCGAATAGCTTGTTTTCGCGCCGGCCAATAAGGAATTTCTTGAATCGTATGGTATATAATGGTAATATATCACTGGTGATATCAGATGGTTCCTTATCTTGCGGTGCTGTTGCTTGCGCTCATGGACCACTTTTTAACTTACTGGGAAATTGCACAAGGCATAGCCACGGAGGCAAATCCCCTGCTGGTCGGGATAATGACGATGCCGGTGAATTGCTCGCTGTTCATCCGGATTACCTGGATAGCAGCCTTGCTGTTGCTGCTGAGGGACTTGTCCCGGTTTAAGCCGGTCCTGGTCAGGCGCGCGATATTGTCAATTAATGTGATATATTCCCTGGTTATCGTTTATCATGCAGTTTTAGTTACCGGGTGCCTGCTGATGTAGGCCTAAAAAAATTAATGCTGCCTTTTACCTGCAAACAAGAGGACGCTTTAAAGCGTCCTTTTTTGTGTGTTTTTTTAGTGGGATAGCCCATGTAATAGCACTTAATGCTTCAGGTATTGGGGTCTACGGGGTTTCACTGGCGGCGTCGCCAAGACACGATATTGTCGCCAGGTATGCCCACCTGATGGCGAAGGTAGGGATATACACGCAAAAAGGTGTAAAAATATGATGGAAAACGGCTGGTTGGAAGAACCGCCGCAAGTATTCAAGGGCAATAGAGCCGGCAAATTGCACTAAGATTGAGAACTTAAATATCTCTCCGGCCAAATACCCGCATCGCCAGAAGAATAAACCCCGAAATATAACAGGCGGTATAGCCCAGCATCCAGACGCTGGGCTCGGTGCTGCTGCCGAAGGGTCAAAATTAATCACATCTACCGCAGGTGGATTCGGGACAAAACCTGTTGATGCCAAGCAGCGCGGCAGCTCCGGAACCGGTTGTACCAAATAGAACAAGTGGTATAGGCGCATCGTATAAGGTATCTATAGTGGCATTGCAGATGGTACTGCCGGTGGAAAAGATCACATCGCTAGCCGCAATATACGTACCCAAGTCAACAGCGCCATTCTTGATCGGCACCCCGTTTTTGGTCCGGCCTATATTTTCCGGGTCCAGGTCAAGAACGGTTACAGAAGAAAAGGCATTGTGCAGCGCTTCGGCTAGCGCCGGCTGATAGCCGATCATCAGAATGCGCGGATGCCCGAAGTTTTTTTGAAAATATTCAACTGCCTGGCGTGCGCACAACTCCGGCCCATCATTCTTGCAGTGAATACTATTGTCCACCTTACCGGTATGGCAGGCGACAGCATTAAGAGCAGCGATGTATACAGCCCGTTGGAAATCATCGCTCAGCGGCAGCGACAGCACATCCTCCAGCGTCCCGGCAAAATCGCCCTGAGCACCGGTAAAAGCCTGCCCTTTAGAACCCATAACGGTAGCCTGCAGCAGTTTCTCTTTTCCTTTCAGCAACACATAATCCTGGCGCTTGGTAGCTCCAATGGCCTCTTGCGGGCTTAACAATGCCGCCTTGACTTTGACTTCGGCCTGCCTGAGCTGAGACTCATCAACCAGCAGGGCAAAACTCTTTTGCAAACGGCTAAAAAAAGAGACTTTATTGGCTTCTTCCATCGTCAAATTCTCCTGCCTTTTTAATAAATTTATCATTGGGGAATAATGTGAAAATGCTCCGGGCTAACCGTCAGCCTAACCCGCTCCCCTCTCTTAAATGCAAGTTCCTGCCACTCGGCCAGGGACAGGCTGGCCTGCCAACTGCCATTCCCATTGCAGTAAACATCCACGTGTGTCGAGTCGATAACATAGTTTTTGATTAGCGCAGTCCAGCTGTTAGCGTCATCAGGCGCCTCGCCGGCCTTGCTCAAGCGAATACTGCCCGCTCTTATAAACAAAGTTGATGTCTTACCGGATCCACTTAAACTTTCCATTGTGCATTCGGGCAATGGCCCCAGGAGAAAATCACTGCCACTGAGCTTAAACCATTGTTTTCCGTCCCGGCCACGGATTTTACCGGGAATCAGATTCTCCCCATGTAAAAATCGTGCTACAAATTCAGTCGCCGGGTGGTAAAAGATATCCAGCGGGTCTCCTGCCTGTTCTACCTGTCCATCATACAGTATAAGCATACTCCTGCCAAGCTGCAAAGCTTCTGAAAAGTCGTGCGTAACGTGAATGATTCCGAGGCCTTCGGCAGCGTGAATTTCCCTCAGCAAGTCCTGCATGGCATGACGGGTCCGCTGGTCAAGTGCGGAAAGCGGCTCATCCAAGAGCAAAAGTGGAGGCCGGGTTAAAATAGCCCTGGCCAAAGAAACCCGCTGCCTTTCTCCTCCGCTTAAAAACCTTGGAAAACGGTCAAGAAGATGGCTAATATGCATCGCTTCAGCCAGCTGTTCCATCCTGTGTAATATTACAGGATCACCGGCCATCCTCCTGGCCCTGGCTCCGAATAAAATATTTTCTTTAACAGACATAAAAGGATATAACAGGCTGTCCTGATAAGCAAAACCCAGATACCTGCGTTCCGGCGGCAAATGCGTGATCTCTTTGCCGTTCAAATACAATGCTCCCTTTTTCAGTTCCCGGAGTCCGGCAATGGATTCCAGGAAAACCGTCTTACCACACCCGGTCGGTCCTAAAATAATGGCATAATCACCTGGCTGCATGGAAAAATTGATATTTTTCAGAGAAAAATTGCCGGCATTGACGGTCAGGTTATAGACATTAAGCAGGTCATGGCTCATAATCTAACTCCTGTTGCGGTAAAGACTTTTATGACACTCATCAGGATTAATGCTACCATTAACATAATAACGGCAGTAGCTATGGCAAACTGCATATCACCAATGGTCATATTTAAAAAAATAGCCACCGAAAGAGTTTCCGTCTTCATCCGGGTTATACCGGCCAGCATGGCAGTTGCCCCAAATTCGCCAAGAGCCCTGGACCAGGTCATCGTCAAACCACTCAGGATACCCCCTTTAGCCAGCGGCATCGTCACTCTTAAGAATACTTCCGCCGGAGAGTAACCAAGTGTGCGAGCTACGTTTTCCAGGCGGGGATCAATACCATCAAAGGCCTGCTTAAAGGTTTTAATGGCAAACGGTGTGGCAATAAACCACTGAGCAACAACAACCCCACGGGCAGAAAATACAACTTCCAACCCTAATTGAACAAGTGCGTTCCCAAGAATAGGGCCCAAAAGGATCAGCAGGGCTAATCCGCTGACCAGCGGCGGCAGCACAATGGGTATATCCATCAGCGTATCGATTAATACTTTTCCCGGAAAATTGTAGCGGGACAGGATAAAACTGCAGGGAACAGCAGTGACGGCCGCCATTAAGGTGGCGAGAAGCGATGTCCACAGGGTGAACACAACCGCGAAACGAAATTCCGGATTCTTGATTACGGACAGAAAATCGCTCCATTCCACATAAAATAGCAGGCCGCCTAGCATTATCACCATAAATACTGTAAACAGAATAAAAACAAATAAGAATATTCCCTGTAAAATATTTATTCGAGAATTAACCATTAATTTTTAGTCTTAAAACCATACTTTTCAAAAACTGCGGGGCCTTCCGTTTTCATAAATTCTAGGAAATCTTCGGCCTGGTCTTTCTGGCTGGTGAATATAAGCGTAGCGCAAGGAATTTGATCAACAATATTTACAGCCGGATCGATTTCAACAACTTCAAGCTTTTCCAAATTTTTATATGTATTGCTGTATTCCACAATACCGGCGTCCCCCTGGCCCATCAAAATTGCAGCCACTGCCTTGGCGGGACTCTCAACATAAGTCGGCTCGTTCTTCTCGACATTTTCAGTAATTCCAAGCTTGTCAAAGGTTTTAAAAACAATCTTACCAATTGCGGTAGCTTCTTTATCCGGGATAACAAGTTTTAACCCTGAACGGGATAAATCCCGGACCTCTTTGATATTAGCCGGATTCCCTTTGGGTGTAATAATTACCGGGGTGTGATAAGCAATCAGTCCAACGACCTTGTCAAGGTAGCCTTTTTTCTGCGCCGCCTCTACAAAAGGCATGCCGCCCGGCATATAAATGTCACCTGTTTTCATTAGTTCCAGCTGGTTTAACAATGAACCTGCATTGTTAAAAGTCAACTCCACCTTGACACCTGTTTTTTGCTCATAAGCCTGCGCCAGCTCACTTACAGGATCTTTCAGATTGGCTCCAACATAGGCAAATAACGGCGCTTTCTCCTGTGCTTGCTCTCCTGCAGGCTGACTTGAAGGCTGGCTGCACCCTGTAACCAGCGCCGCAACAAACAAGGCCAGAAATATAGTTTTCAAAACCCGCGCTAACCTTTTCTCCAAAACGTCCCTCTCCTTTTCATAACAAACTGATTACCTCACTAAAATATATCATCTTTATTATGTGGGCCCGTTAACCTCCAAAGCCTGGCCTGCAGGTTTGCTATTTCAACTTTTTTTAGCAAAACACCTCTCTTTCCGCCTGGGTAACAATATCCCCTTAGGTAATCACCACAATGCCGGCCTTTGATAAAAAACAACAAAAGACACCCTTGTCTTGGTAAAATAGAAGCTGGCGCATCATAATGGGATGTGCCCCGGCACAAGCATTGATTTCGATAATATTCGAGTTAAGTAGACGTTAATTTTAAAAACGTAACAATAATTGATTAATTGTTTATTTATGAGAATTATAATACGGTCATGAAAGGCCGGTCAAGTTTTTTAGGTGAGACAATGAACCTGAATAACGTTATGAAACTGTACGAAAATCCCCTGGTTTCTATGGAAAAATTCATTTGGTTGACAGCCGGCATGCTCGAGTTGGTTATGGGAATCCTTCTCGGCTTCCCATAACCTCCCAAAAGAGGACAGTCCCCCACCGCGTTCATCAGTCAAGCAGGGCAATGGCCCGGACCGGTGAAGCGTCCGCTTGGACGTGTTTCAATGGAAATATGCAGAATAAAAATAAGTCATCGCCGGCCTGTTTTAAATTTGTGAGGTTTTCAATTATTAAAATATCAGTATTGCTGAGTAGCTTTCGATGATTTGTCAGACTTTCATCAGAAACCGGATCGATGCTTGTGGTGTCGAAGCCAACTCCTTTTTTCTGGCTCTGAATCAAATAATCAATGACAGTATCATCAATGCAAGGATAATTTTCGAAATACTTCTCCGTTCCCCAGTACTTGTCCCAGCCCACGCGAAAAAGAATAAATTCTGCCCGGTCAGCTTTTTCCTTGCATCTTTTGATGCGCTCAAAAGTAATTCGCTCTCCCTCGTTTAAATCGGAGCAGTCTATCACTAACGCTTTCCCGATAAAATGAGCAACCGGGAACTGATCAAGAGAGGTTCTGTAAGGAAAAAGATGCGCGGGCGAATCAATATGTGTTCCCGTATGAGAACACATGGTAATTAAAGTTACTTTTAGCCCATCCGGTTCGTAAGATTTTAACGGTTGCAGTTTAGGTCCTTCCTCACCTGGATATACGGGCATATCTTCCGCAATCGTATGAGTGAGGTCAATTACTTTCACTTATACCACTCCCTTAATAAACTTTATCTTAAACTATCTCTTAACAATCATGAAGATGAAGAATTCATTCGCCGCCGGGGCATCGCTGTCTGTATTAAATTAATCACATCTACCGCAGGTGGATTCGGGACAAAACCTGTTGATGCCAAGCAGCGCGGCAGCTCCGGAACCGGTTGTACCAAATAGAACAAGTGGTATAGGCGCATTGTACAAGGTATCTATAGTGGCATTACAGATGGCACTGCCGGTGGAAAAGATAACATCGCTAGTCGCAATATACGTACCCAAGTCAACAGCGCCATTCTTGATCGGCACCCCGTTTTTGGTCCGGCCTATATTTTCCGGGTCCAGGTCAAGGACGGTTACAAAAGAAAAAGCATTGTGCAGCGCATCGGCCAGCGCCGGCTGATAGCCGATCATCAGAATGCGCGGCTGCCCGAAGTTTTTTTGAAAATATTCAACTGCCTGGCGTGCGCACAACTCCGGCCCATCATTCTTGCAGTGAATACTATTGTCCACCTTACCGGTATGGCAAGCGACAGCATTAAGAGCAGCGATGTATACAGCCCGTTGGAAATCATTGTTCAGTGGCAGCGACAGCACATCCTCCAGCGTCCCGGCAAAATCACCCTGAGCACCGGTAAAAGCCTGCCCTTTAGAACCCATAACGGTAGCCTGCAGCAGTTTCTCTTTTCCTTTCAGCAACACATAATCCTGGCGCTTGGTGGCTCCAATGGCCTCTTGCGGGCTTAACAATGCCGCCTTGACTTTGACTTCGGCCTGCCTGAGCTGAGACTCATCAACCAGCAGGGCAAAACTCTTTTGCAAACGGCTAAAAAAAGAGACTTTATTGGCTTCTTCCATCGTCAAATTCTCCTGATTTTTTAATGAATTTATATCTTGTAATAAGCTGCCCCGGCACAGGCGCGGCACAGTACCCGGCCATCAACCTCTTTTTCTCTTCCATCCATAATGTGCTCACCGCAGTTCCCGCATTTGGCCTTCCGCAAGGGCGGGCCGGGCAAATCTTCCGGCGGAATGTCCAGAGACACCCTTTGCACCGTAAAAACCTCCTCATCCGAAAGGTTATTCCAAAACGATACAGCGTCTTTTCCAGGGGGCGGAAAATCACTGGCCCTAACGGCCACCCTAACGCCCTGTTTGGTGGCCAGATCATAAAAGGTGGCCGCCATCTTGCCGTGGTCAACCCACTTCATGCGCCTTTTCCCTAGGGTACAGCCGGTTACCGCGTAAATAGCGTCACTTAAACAGCGGTCAACCTCAACGTAAACAATTAAGTCCCTGTATTCCAGCGGGTTGTCAATTTTTAACCGTTCCAGCGCCAAGCGGGACATTCTTATTCCCAGTACGATTCCCGAACAGATATGTCCATGGTAATCGAGGGCAACTTGCATATCTTCTGCAAAAGTGCGCATGCTGTTCCACCCGTCCTTGTATTATAGAGTAGTAGTTATTAAAGCCCCTCTCCAAGGGCTATGTGCTACACTGTAAGGGATGCTGTGGATTGGTTTCACCGTCCTACCACACGATGGTTTAAGAAAGGCTCCAACCAC
>JAQVOX010000176.1 GCA_028702435.1 Desulfotomaculaceae bacterium
TCCCGTCACCATTGGTGCGGCGGCGTGGCTGGCCTTTAAGAAGGTGCAGGAATTTAATGCCATCAAGGAAGGGGTGAAGCGGGTTAAAGCAGGTGAGCTTCACTATACCATTGATGTTGCCGGGGATGGTGAGTTCGCCAGGTTAGCGGCGGATATCAATAGCATCACCGACGGCTTGAATAAAGCAGTGGAAAATGAGATCAAGAGTGAGCGCTTAAAGAGCGAGCTAATCACCAATGTCTCCCATGATATCCGCACCCCCCTGACCTCCATCATCACCTATGTTGACTTATTGAAAAAAGAAACGGACCAAGGGAAGGCCTCGGAGTACATTGATGTCATCGACCAGAAAGCCCAGCGCTTAAAAATTCTCACCGATGACTTGTTTGAAGCAACTAAGGCCTCCAGCGGTAACATACCCGTCAACTTCGAAAAGCTCGATCTGGTGTCGTTAATCACCCAGGGCCTGGGGGAATTTGACGGCAAGATCCAGACGAGCGGCCTGGATTTCAAAGTCAGCGCCCCGGACAAAGTTTTGATCAAGGCTGACGGGAAATTATTGTGGAGGGCCGTTGAAAACCTGTTGCTGAATATCTTCAAGTACGCGCTGGCCGGCTCCAGAGTATATATCGATATTATTGATTCAGGCCCGGCGGTAACCCTGACGTTAAAAAACATCTCTGCCTATGAGCTGAATATTTCTGCTGAAGAGTTAATGGAACGGTTTACAAGGGGAGAGGAATCGCGCACAAGCCAGGGCAGCGGGCTGGGGCTGTCCATTGCTAAGAGCCTTGTCGAAATTCAAAACGGCAGCTTTAATGTAGAAATAGACGGTGATTTATTCAAGGCTGTGATCCGGATGGGCAAAGCAGAGTAAACCGGCGCGTACAGGCAGCTTTGATACGCGACTACTAATTAAAGGTTCCAGTTGGAAAGAACGTAAAGGACAACCTGTTCTGTAATGGCAAGACAAGCCTATAGGGACACTAAATAGCCATAAGCATTTTTCTGCTTCATCACCGAAAAAAACATACGTGTAATGAGGATAAGCATTACGGCAACTATCACCAGTCCCGCCACGTAGCCCAGACGGCGACCTCCACGAACGGGCTGACCTGATCCTGTTTATCGGGAAGGTTGAAAACCCGTTCCGTATATTTTCGGCCAATGTTGATGCTACCGCGTAAATAATAAAAAAGACAACTAGAACGGGGGATTTTCCACGAAAATCGAAGGAATAATTGACTTTCTTGAAACGGAAACTATTAGCGTAACTTTTTCCCCCAGGGGATTAAAATACTTATCTTTAAAAGCTAATCAGGGCGCCCAGCGCATTAATTTAAGGCATGCTTTTAAAAAACAGGAACAAAATCTTGAAGCAAAACTAATTATTCAAGAAACCATAAATTTTTTAGAAACTGGCAAACATAATATGCCTTTGGACCTAACTACTTTCACATGTTTCCAGCAAAATGTTTTTGAGGTAGCCAGTAAGATAGACCCAGGTAAGGTGGTTACTTATAAAATTATCGCCGAGATCCTTGGAAAACCAGGTGCAGCCCAAGCAGTAGGAAGTGCAATTGCAAAAAACCCTGTATCCTATTTTTTGCCAACTCACCGGGTACTCCCCAAAAGGGGGATAGGAAAATGCAGAAGCGGCGCAGGTTATTTAAGGGAAAAACTGTTAGCACTCGAAGGGCATGACCTTTCCCAGCTTATGGGGAATTATATCTGCGCCAGAAAAAAGTGTTGCTTGGAATAATACCATTAAAAACAAAAGGTTATGATTTAAACAAAGAAGGTGATATCTTGCGAACCGGTAGGTTGGGGGACAAACTGGAAAGTTTTATCCAGGAACCTCATGCCGCCGTATGCGGCGAACCGGTGGCGCAGGTGCTGAATATGATTGCCGGGGAAAGCGCTGCGGCTAGGGAGACCTCGCTTTACCTGGCTCAAAGGCCGGATGAGGTTGTCCGAACCCTTGAAAAAATCGCTTGTCAACCTGCCAACGCGGCCAAGATATTAAGCTTGCCAACTACTCACCCGGTTCCCAAGGCCGGCCGGATTGAAAAAACTTTAGCCAGGCTTAATGACCTTCAACCGTCTTCTTACGAGGGGATGCTGGCGGTAGAAGGAGTAGGACCGGCTACCATTAGGGCTTTTGCCCTGGTGTCTGAAGTGGTGTACAATGCCAAAGCCAGTCGCAAAGATCCGGTGCGCTATAGTTTTGCGCATGGGGGCAAGGACGGCCACCCCTTTCCGGTAAACAGGCAGGATTATGACCATTCCATAGAGTTATTGGAAAACGCCCTGCGCCGGGCTAAAACGGGTGACATGGAAAACATCAAAGCGTTGAAACGCCTGTCCACGCTCAGTTCTAGAATAGATTTGCAGAAAGGCCCGAAATTTGAGTAGATATTTTCGGACTATTGTCATGATTGGTAATCCGGGAATGGTAAGACGCATTTATCTGAATGTGAAGTTCTATACGGCCGCCAATCTTTCCCAAGAAACTATTAAAGCTCCTTGTTTGCATGGGCAATGTGGTGCTGCAAACGGTCTTTAAACCTGACCTCGAAGTAAAAGATTTTCGCGGTAAATGGTTGGATCTGGACGGTATTCCGGTTATGATTACTTATCATCCTCTGGCTACCAGGAGGCGTCCCTATTTATTTAAATATATAGTCGATGATTTAGCCCAAATTGCGATACGTTTGCACTAAGGCCCACGCGGCCAGCGAAAGCTTGATCACAATCTGGTACCTTGCCGCCAGCTGCGGCTCAATCACGGGGAACATCAATTACATATCAGTACATATTATGGTATTTCCGGCTTAACCTGGTAGGGCAGAGTTCGTTTAAAGAAAATGTATTAAGTAAATGCATAGTAAAGGACAATTGAATAAAATTTATTTATTAGACATATATGGTGTTTATATCTATAATTTA
>JAQVOX010000058.1 GCA_028702435.1 Desulfotomaculaceae bacterium
TCATTGCGAACGCAAGGAATACTCGCCTGTTACGATTGACCACTATGTGAAGCAGTCGGCGCGATTTATGGATTATTTACTTGCTCAAGACATATACGATTGCAGCGAGATCACTCTTCTACTTGTGAACGGCTACATTAGAACGCTAGCCGGATACACCCACAAAACCGTGGAGCAGAACATCTGCTCAATCAGGGCATTCCTGAGATACCTGAACGATAAGGGTATCCTGAATGAAGATCTGGCATCAAAAACGCCTATGGTACAGGCAAGAAAGCAGACCAGAATCCCGTCTGTCTGGACAAAGGAAGAACTTGAAGCACTGATTGGAGCCATTGACCGTGGAAGCCCCAAGGGAAGACGCGATTATGCCATCATTTTATTGGCTTGCGTACTAGGACTGGGTGTTACCGACATTAAACAGTTGACCTTTTCCAATTTTAACTGGGAGGAAAAGAAGCTGACCTTCACACAGTCCAAGACTCATGAAACAGTCACCCTCCCTATTCCGCAGAGGGTAGGCTGGGCAGTCATAGATTATTTGCAGTATGGCCGGCCTAAAGTATATTCACACCCTATCAAAATAACAACCACATATAATGTTGAAATCTTTGTTTCCACTGTCAGCTAAGATGGGTAGCACCGTGTAATTTTTACCTACACGGTGCTTTATAATTGGGTGTAAATAATTAAATCGTTCTGTCCATTTCACATTCCTACTTTATCCTTGACTATTCAAAACCAGGTTGATTATAATAAAATGTATTCTATCTGGAGGTATTTCTATGTCGAGACTACCAGTGATCACCGTGGAATCTCTATGCATCCTTGGCTGTAAACAAGCTAATCCTCTGATGACTGTTTTTGAAATTGCCGAAAAGTTGGATATGACACCGCAAAATGTTAAAAAGCACCTTGCTGAGTTGTCCCGGGCTAAACTAATAGATACTCCGGCCGGTAGCCCGATATTCGACCGCGGCCGGCGGTTAAAATAAAGAGATTCTAATGAATCCCGGCTTGTATTTCTTAATTAAGTAGCCCTTTGACCTTGAGATTTCGCCATGGCCCCCAGCCCCCCAGGGAAATTTTGATTCCATCTGGAGCAGTAACAGCATTCTTTAAAATGTAGACCTTAATTCCATCGGCAGTAATTTCATCGAATTCTTCAGTTGCCGGTGGTTTGCCTGTAAACACGACAGGCTTACTGGAACAGCCCCTTCAGCTGACCATCATGTTAATGTCCACTGTTACCGCATCGTTCTTTTTCAGAATATACTCTCTGGCTTCTTCTGAAATCTCAACCTTGGACATTTAATAACCCCCTTAAATAAAATTAAATCCAATTAAATACCACAATCATAATCACAACATCATTTTTCCCCGCGAACATAATCTAACAGTCGATATCTTCAAATCATCTAGACACCTATCTTCCTTCCTTAAATCATATCCATGATCCAGCTATATAAAAACACCGGTTATTATTCGGTATTACGGCAACTCTCTTGATAAAATTTACAATTACTGCAAAGGTCAGCTTGATCTTGAATCACTGTGCAGAAATACCCCTTCTTTTTTCCAGCAGGCTTTGGATTTATTTATTGATTCATATTTGTTTAATATCTGGCTATCTTGGCAACTTTTATTTTTCCAGCAGGAATACATTGCCAAAACCTGTTGAACACCTGCAATATTCAAGCCTTTTTCATTGATTAGGTGGTGAATAAACCTCAACCTTTTCAGGTCATTATTAGAATATAGCCGCTGCTTATTCTTTCGTGCCGGTAGGATTAGGCCATTTCTCTCCCATATGCGGAGTGTTTCCGGGTGAACCTGAAGAAACTGAGCTATTATGCCAATGTTCAACGCCGGCTGATCATCATCCCAAGTGGACATGTAACCGCTCCCTTAAGTATATAATTTATAAGTTTATTATATACATACTAAGAGCATTTGTAAATAAATAAGAATTCATATTGTAGCGCAAGGATAGATATTGCTTTAGTCACGATTGGGGGTAAGACAATTTCTGCTTGATTAATAGCGGCGGTATATTCTAGGCATGAACTTAAGTAAACAACTTGAGCTATTAATTTAACCCCGTTGTTAATTATTATCAATAACAAGGTTATAATAATATTGACACATATAATTTATATTGTATATAATAATTATGAAACATGTTTCATTAAGATGGACGCCAAGAGTTTGGATAATGGAAATTTTCAGATAGGTATTGCCATTAAGAGTTTAATGAAAGAAGGTGCGCTTTTTGAAAATAGCCATTTCCGCCGAGGGACAGGGCCTTGAAAGCCGGGTAGATCAAAGATTCGGACGGTGCAGATGGTTTACCTTAATTGATACGGAAACCGGCAATTACCAGGCTGTTGCTAACGAGCAAAACCTGAATGCGGCTCAGGGAGCGGGAATTCAATCAGCGGAAATTGTCAGCCGCAATGGGGCAGAGGCCGTGGTTACAGGACACTGTGGGCCCAAAGCCTTTCGGACACTCACTGTTGCCGGTATTAAGATATTTACTGGCGCCGAGGGTACGGTAGCTGATGCCCTGGAGAAATTCAAAACGGGGGCATTAACAGAAGCTGAGGATGCGGATGTTGAAGGTCACTGGGTTTAACGTAATTATTTTGAAAGGAGAGTGTCAATATGCCACGAGGTGATGGAACAGGGCCGCAAGGCAGGGGGGCCAGGCAGGCGTTTGGGGCCGTGTGGCGCCGGTCAAGGAGTTGGCCAGGGGCAAGGTAATGCAGGCAACCCGGCAGGCGGACAGGGTCAGGGACGCGCCGGTAAAGGACAGGGCCGCGGACGTTGTTGCCGGGGTGGCGGTACAGGAGCCGGACATGGTCAGGGGCATGGACGTGGTGGTTCTTAATCTTAGAGATTGTGCAGCGGAGGTATGTGTTATGCCTGGATTTAACGGAACCGGACCAATAGGCAGGGGAGCAATGACCGGGCGAGGCCGCGGATACTGTATCAGCAATATTCTTCCGGGGACCGGTTTAGCACGTTGGAGTGGCCGTGGCGCCAGGCGCGGCCGGTGGGACTCAGAATTTGCTGCCGGAATGCTGGCAGGTCTCAGCGGGTATCTGGCGCACACCTGGTTAACCAGGTACAACGCTACAGCGGCAAGCGGAGCTGATGAGCTAAGCCAGCTTAAGAAAGAGGTTGATTACCTGGAAGATGTCGTGGCGCAGGCAAAGAACCGCATTGAAGAATTAGAAAGCCTCAAGAATAAAGAATAGAAAATAGCGCACCCTTCAGGGGGACTAAATATGACCACAAAACTAACTATTGCTTTTGCCAGCGGCAAGGGAGGAAAAGGTAAGACTACTGTTTCTGTCAATCTGGCCAGCGCGGCGGCAGCGGCAGGTTATAAAGTTGCGTATCTGGATTGTGATGTTGAAGAGCCAAACGGGCATCTATTTCTGAAACCCCGCATCAGGCGCCGTTACCCGGTCAATGTACCGGTTCCGGTCATTGATCACGAGCATTGTGTCAACTGCGGCGCCTGCGGGGAAATTTGTCAGTACAGCGCTATCGTGTGTATTAAAAATAATGTCCTCACTTTTGAAAGAATGTGTCATGGCTGTGGAGGCTGTCAATTGGTTTGCCCGGCAGGTGCAATAACTGAAAAAGAGCGGGAAATCGGCGTTGTCGAAGAAGGAGAAGCTGGAGGGATAGATTTTATTCATGGCAAGCTCAATGTTGGAGAGGCCATGAGCCCGCCGCTAATCAGGGCAGTGCGCTCAGCAGGTCAATACAATTCACTTACTATTGTTGATGTACCCCCGGGTACTTCCTGCCCGGTGATTGCAGCGATTAAAGGTGTGGATTTAGTCATTTTAGTTACCGAGCCCACCCCCTTCGGACTGAACGACCTGGACCTGGCTCTGAGTATGGTTAAGGAGCTGGGCATACCTCATGCGGTAGTGGTGAACAGGGCCGAGCCGTATAACAATATGGCTCGTGATTTCTGCAAGGGAAGAAACGTGAAGTTACTGGCAGAACTCGCGGACGACCGCAGAATAGCTGAGGCTTATTCCAGAGGAAAGCTGGCATTTGATGCTGCTCCAGGTTACCAGGCAGTTTTTGATGCCCTCCTGCTCTCTATAGAGAAAGAGGCGAGACTGTGAAAGAGCTAGTCATAATCAGCGGCAAAGGGGGTACCGGTAAGACAAGTGTGGCAGCTTCCCTGGTTGCCCTGGCTGGAAATTCAGTGGTGGTAGACTGTGATGTGGACGCGGCAGACTTGCACCTGGTACTTGAACCTGAGATCAAAAAAGTTGAGAACTTTAGCGGTGGCAAGAAAGCCAGAATTAAGCCCGGCAGTTGCAATGATTGTGAAAAATGCTATGATTTGTGCCGTTTTGATGCAATAAGTAAAGATAAAAACAAGAAACCGGCTTACTCTATCGACAACTTAGCATGTGAAGGGTGTGGTGTCTGCAGTTACTTTTGCCCGAAGCAAGCAATCACATTCGAGCCCACTGTTAACGGTCAGTGGTTTATATCGGATACTCGTTATGGACCGATGGTCCATGCTAGGCTGGGCATTGCGGCCGAAAATTCCGGCAAGCTGGTTTCCCTGGTGCGCGGCCAGGCAAAAATGCTCGCTGAAAAAGACGATCTGCCGTTTATTATTGTCGATGGCCCGCCGGGTATCGGCTGCCCGGTTATTGCTTCAATCACTGGCGCCGATGCGGTATTGATTGTTACTGAACCAACTGTATCCGGTGAACACGACCTGGAGCGGGTAGCTGAACTGACTGGATACTTTAAAATACCAACTTATCTTTGTATCAATAAGTTTGATCTCAATCTTGAAACAGCTATAAACATTGAGAAAAAAGCAGAGACGCGCGGAATAAATGTTATTGGAAAGATTCATTATGACCGGACTGTAACTGAAGCTCAAATCAAAAGGGTTCCGGTGGTGGCATTCCCAAATACTACCGTGGCAAAGGATATAATCGTAACCTGGAATAGCTTGGGAAGATTAATTTAAAGTTTTATTTCTTGGTGACGGTGCAATTGAATGTGGGATACTTAATTAAGTTAGGATAAGGGATGTGTGAGCAGTGGCTGTGAGTTCAGAAATTTTAGAAGCGGTTGAAAAAGCTTCGACGGAAAAGAAAATAAGCTGCCCTGTAGCCAGGAAATTAGCGGAGAAGCTTAATGTACCCCCAAAGCTTCTCCGTGATGCTGCCAATAAATTGAAAATAAAAATCGTAGCTTGCGAACTAGGTTGTTTCTGAGAAGAGTATTTGGCGGTGAGATATGGGCGTAATAATTGCAGTGAAAGGAGTTAATTATGAAAATTGTATTACCTATCGCGGATGATCAGTTGTGTATGCATTTTGGACATTGTGAAATGTTCCAACTTTTTGATGTCGATTTAGCAGCTAAAGAAATTATTAGCCAGGAAACATTTACTCCCCCGCCCCATGAACCCGGTTTGTATCCCCGGCTGCTGAATGAAAAGGGAGCGAATATCATTATTGCCGGCGGAATGGGTCCACGGGCACAGGAAATGTTTACCATGAATAATGTTGAAGTTGTAGTTGGCGCCAGCCCCGCCACCGGCAGCCCGGAGGAGATTGTCAGACAATATTTATCCGGCTATCTGGAAACTGGCGACAATGCCTGCGATCATTAACCAAAAATTATCTGCACCAGGGGAGGAGCACATTATGCAGCAAGATTCAAATGGGACCCTTGATAATGAAAAAAATGGCGGTTGTGGGTTTGAAAACAAGGCTAACGTCATTGAGAAATTGAACGCGAACGATTTTAGCCGTATTGAAAATGTTATAGCAGTAATGAGCGGCAAGGGTGGAGTGGGCAAGTCTTCAGTGACATCCCTGCTTGCCTGTGAGTTCAAGAAAAAAGGCTATGCTGTGGGTGTGCTGGATGCGGACATCACCGGGCCAAGCCTGCCCAAAATGTTTGGAGTTAAAGGCAGGGCAGAACATAATGGGATTGCATTACTGCCTTTACGCAGCACCAATGGGATTAAAGTGATGTCGCTGAATCTGGTAACACCGAATGAGGATGACCCGGTTATTTGGCGTGGTCCGCTTATTGCCGGTACGGTGAAGCAGTTTTGGACGGACGTCGCCTGGGGTGACCTCGATTACCTTTTTGTTGACTTGCCACCCGGTACTGGCGATGTACCGTTGACTGTAATGCAATCCCTGCCTCTCAATGGAGTGGTTATAGTATCTTCACCGCAAGACCTGGCCGTGATGATTGTCAGTAAGGCCATTAGGATGGCCCAAATGATGGATACCCCCATCATTGGCCTGGTCGAAAATATGAGCGGTGTCGTTTGCCCTCATTGCGGAGAAAAATTTGAGCTTTTTGGTCCGGGCCAGGGTCAGGATATCTCGGATAAATTCCATATTCCGTTTATCGGCAGCCTGCCGCTGGACCCGCACCTTTCCAAACTCTGTGATCAGGGTAAGGTTGAAGAGTATGACAGCAACCTTTTTATCAATTATATCCCTGAAAGGTTGGCTAAATAAAGCCCTGTCTCAATAGAAGTAATGTTATTATCTATGCGTGTATTGGCTAAAAAGGAGCGTACCCTAGTAAACATTTTAGCCAACCTTTTTTGGGGGTGCAGGTTGATTTATGCCTGCACCCGGCTATATTAAATTTGGAGTCGCGGGGTTTTTGAATCCTATATTTTGAGCCTCATAAAGCAAGGTAGAATAACCGAAATCAGTTTGACCGGCGCCCATTGTTCAGCCTGTGTTAAAGGAGATATTTTGCATGAAAAAGGTTTATTTTGATCACAGTGCTACAACACCGGTACACCCAATTGTGGCAGAAGAAATAATACCATATATTACCGGGAAATTCGGCAACCCCTCCAGTGTCCACTTTTTAGGGCGCGAGGTCAGAAAGGCAGTTGAAGCCGCGCGTGAAAAAATTGCTCAAGGCATTGGCGCCAAGCCGGAAGAAATTGTTTTTACCAGTGGTGGAACAGAATCTGACAACATGGCTATAAAAGGTGCGGCGTATGCGAACTGCCGGAAAGGCAATCACATTATTACCAGCGCGGTTGAACACCACGCCGTTCTGGATACCTGCGAGGCTCTGAAAGAAGAAGGATTTACGTTAACAGTGTTGCCGGTGGACAAGTACGGTATGGTCAGCCTTGCTGCTGTGGCTGAAGCCATCAAGGAACAGACTATAGTGATTTCAATTATGCATACTAATAATGAAGTAGGGACAATTCAGCCTGTCTATGATATAGGCAGGCTGGCCAGGGAGAAGGGTATTCTTTTTCATACCGACGCGGTGCAAAGCATGGGGAAAATACCCGTTCACGTAGACGACCTTGAAGCAGACTTGTTGACTATCTCCGGACACAAATTTTATGCACCGAAAGGCATTGGTGTTCTGTACATAAGGCAGGGTTCAAACTGGCAGCCGGTCAGTCACGGCGGCAGCCAGGAAAGGAGACAACGGCCCGGTACAGAAAACGTTTCAGGCATAATAGCACTGGGTAAAGCGATGGAACTGGTCGTGTCGGAGCTTGAGGAAGAATCACAGCGGCTGGCCAGATTACGCGATAAAATAATTCAGGGGGTTTTGGAGAGAATTCCGCACGTGCACGTGAACGGACATCCAATTAAAAGGCTGCCCAACCTGGTTAACCTTACTATTGAATTTGTAGAAGGTGAGTCGCTGCTTTTTAGTCTGGATATGAAAGGCATTGCTGCTTCCAGTGGCTCTGCTTGCACCTCTGATTCCACGGACCCTTCCCATGTGCTTTTGTCGATGGGAATCTCACCTCAAAATGCTCAAGGTTCGCTCCGTCTCTCTTTGGGAAGAGATAATAACGACGAAGACGTGGAATATTTCCTTGATGTTTTAGCCCCAATAATAGATCGCCTCAGGGCAATGTCACCTTTCTTCCAACAAAACATGATCAGGTTGCGACTAGATTAAAAGCTTATGATAAATTGTTATTGTAATATTGAAATCGACTGGTAAATATTCCTCAGAAATTAACCTGGCTTTGCTTATTCATGAAAAGGGGCAATAGGGTGGTGCAACCAACTAGCTGCCAAGTAGCGTTTATTTCAGTTGTTTTAAATTTGATCATTACCTTAACTAAAGGGGTATTTGCTTATCTTTCTGGAAGCAGCGCTCTTCTGGCTGAAATTGTTCACGGTGCCTCAGATTTAGTGGCAAGTTTGGCCATATTTATCGGGATTCGTGTATCTCGTCTCAAAGGGAACGAGTTCCCTTTCGTATTGTACAAGGTAGAAAACTTTGTGGCGTTAATCAGCGCCACAATTATTTTCTTTGGCGGATATGAAATCGCGAGGGAAAGTTTTTTGGGGGGTGGATTCGGTGAATTAAAACACCTTCCCGTTGTGGCGGGAGGCTTGTTACTCATTGTGGCCGCAAATTTCGTTTTTTCAAATTATGAGTACCAAAAAGGAAGACAACTCAACTCTCCCGCCCTTATAGCAGACGCGTATCATCTGCGCGTAGATATAGCCTCTAACTTAGTGGTTCTAGTTGGATTGCTGGGAGCATGGCTAGGGTATAGTTTCTTTGATCGGCTTGCAGCATTAATTGTAGTTGTATTTGTTTTACGCTCGGGCTGGCACATTCTCGTTGATGCCATGAAGAGCCTGTTAGATGCCTCAGTGGACATTGGTATGGTAGAAAAAATCTACCAGGTTGTAAACAACGAGCATCGTGTCCATAATATTAAGTCGATTGTGGCACGTAATTCCGGCAGTGTAGTTTTTATCAGCCTCGATCTCATATTGAGTCAGAGGAGACTTAAGGAGGCGCACAATGTCAGTGAGCAAATTGTAGTTGCTTTAAGAACGTTTATCCCGCATGTCGAAGAGGTTCATATACATTATTAACCTGTAAATAAGGATTTTGTCTTGGTAGCAGTACCCCTTTCAGACCTGGGGGAGACCATTTCTAGTTTTGTTGCACCCTACTTAGCTAAACATAGAAACAAATTCCTAACTGGAAGTGAATACGACACCAATCCTGCTGCATCCAGTCCATTTCTTGGTTATATATTTACTTTAATAAAGATCACCCAGGCTGGCGGCCTAGCAAGTATTGATCAAAGAAGGAGGAGTGGGTTCTATTGAAAGATGCTTTTTTAAAGCTTGCGGTGCTTAGTGAGAATACCGTCGGGAATTCGCGTGGCATCGTGGGTGAATGGGGCTTATCTATCTTTATTGAAGTTAACGGAATGAAAATTCTCTTCGACACGGGGGAGCGTGGTAACCTCCTGAGTAATTCAGATATTATGGGTATCGACCTTAAAACTGTAGAATCTTTGGTTTTGAGTCACGGACATTACGACCATACGGGTGGTTTAAGGTATTTTCTGCAATACCGGGGCAAATTGCCGGTTTACGCGCATCCCGACTTATTTGCTTACCACTGCTCTTCGACGGAGAAACCGCATTATATCGGAATCCCACAGAGTAAAGAAGAGCTGGAAGACCTTGGCGCAGAATTTGTTTTTGTAAGGGAACTTCTTGAGATTACGCCAGGTGTGTTTATCAGTGGTGAGGTGGCCAGAAAAACCGTTTTCGAAAAAGTTGATGCGGCATTGTTCAGCATTGAAAACGGCAGAAAGGTAATTCCGGATCCGTTTCATGACGACATGAGCTTATACTGTGTTACTCCTGAAGGGATATTTATTGTATTGGGCTGCGCCCACGCCGGTCTGGTAAATATTGTGGAACATGCCCGGGAGGTTACCGGGGAAAGCCGGGTCTTCGGAATTATCGGCGGCACTCACCTTGGTCCCGCGTCTGTTGAGCAGCAGGAGGCAACGATCAATTACCTTAAAGAGCTGGACCTCCAATTTCTTGGCGCCAACCATTGCACCGGTTTGGCTGTCATCTCCCGGTTGGCAAGCATTTTCGGACCACGGTTCAGATTTTGTCCGGCAGGAACCAGTTTCACCCTTCCCGTAGAATAAATCCGTTTTGGTTATCAATGTGGAATTTCCCATCTAGTATGAGTTCTGTTTGGCACAATTGCTAAGTGAGTTTGTTTACAAGAATTATATTTAAACTTATAATAAACATATAATTAGTGCTTGTAGGATGGTTCAGAAAAATGCTTTTCTAGTTTTTAAGCCTGGACAACACTGGTTAGAATATCTGAAGGGTGTGATGTAGTGGAAACCGGAATTCACGATAATGAGATACTGATTGACCATTTTATGAACTCACGCAACTTAGGCAAGATCGAGGATGCCGATGGGATTGGCATGGCAGGAGACCCTTCCTGCGGGGATTATGTAAAGGTATATATTAAAGTAGACAAAGTGCATTTGACAGACATAAAGTATGAGGTATTTGGATGTCCGTCCGCTGTTGCTACTGCAAGTGTTTTTAGTGAACTGGTTAAAGGAAAGTCAATAGTAGAAGCCCAGTTGATTGATAACCACGATATAGTTGAAGCTTTGCACGGTTTACCTGAACAAAAATTACACTGTTCTTGTATGGCCGTAGAAGCTTTTGATAAAGCTGTTATTGACTGGGTGATGAAAAGCATTGCTAATTCAAAAGAAGAATTTGAATCTTTAGGCTTGCCTTTTTAAGCCCGAAACAATAACCTGGCTATCAGGGATAATAGCGGAGGGGGTTTTTAAAATCATGTATTTTTCTGATGAAAGCATAGATAAGTTTATTAAAGAAGATGTGCCCTACATTGATCTGACCAGCCTAATTCTTGATCTTGCCGGGAAAAAGGGTAAAATTGAATTCATTTGCCGGGAAGACGCGGTTATCTGTGGGACAGAAGAAGTAGCTAAAATATTTAAAAAGCTAAATATTAATACTGTGCGGTATCTGGCTTCAGGTTCCAAGGTTCAGCCGCAAACAAGTGTTATTGAAGGAGAAGGTAATGCGGAGAACCTGCATATAGCCTGGCGAGTATCCATGAATATTTTGGAGTATGCTTCAGGAATTGCGACCAGAACAAATAACATATTGGATAAGGCCAGACAGGTAAATCCCAAAATTGAAGTTTTTGCTACTCGTAAGATTTTCCCCGGTACTAAGGAACTGTCTATCAAAGCAGTGATCGCCGGGGGTGGGTTCCCCCATAGACTGGGGTTATCAGAAACCATTCTTGTTTTTAAACAGCATTTAAATTTTATAGGCGGTATTGAAGGGCTGATTGCAAAAATAAATGAAGGTAAAAAAAATACTTGCGATAAAAAGTTTCTCGTGGAAGTAGAGACAATTGAAGACGCTTTAATACTATGCCAGACAGGAGTTGACGGCCTGCAATTTGATAAAATAGCGCCTGCTGAATTAAAAGAGGCAATTAATTTAATCAGGGCTAAAAATAATGAAATTTCCATTTTGGCAGCGGGTGGCATCAATGAACACAATGCCGTGCAGTATGCTCAGACAGGTGTAGATGGGTTGGTTACGTCGTCAGTGTACTTTGGTAAGCCTGTTGATATGGGTACGAGTATTATCCAGCGCTAGTCCTTTTCCCTTAAGGTTGCAAATCAATTTGCCAGCAGTTAATAAGCCGATGGAAATCCGAGTTTCTGGCCAACATGCCGCCAGTATTTGACAAGAAGGCAAAGGAGACTGAGAAAATCAAAAAACAGGTCGAGGTGGAGAAGGCAGCTCTCGAGCGTAAAATA
>JAQVOX010000177.1 GCA_028702435.1 Desulfotomaculaceae bacterium
AAAGCTGCCGGGGGATATTTATATAAGGAAGGGCAATTTTACTTTTTATTTCCCGCTGGTGACCTGCCTTATTATAAGTATTATTTTAACTTTAATTTTTAATTTTCTGGGCAGAAAGTAACTATCGGGCAGATGAGACTTTTGCATAATAGCAAAAATCACGTTCTTTGAAACTACAATATGGTATTAGAGCATAAAAACCAGTTGAATTTTGGTTAATTATGCCTTTAGTATCAACAAGGTTACTGGATTTATCTTAAAATGAGCAGATTGACCCCTTTCCTTTAAAAACCTTAATTTCTGCTTACTTTATGCAGCTATATCTTCAGATGATTTGGCTTTGTTTACCGCAACAACCGAAGTAATCATGGTAATAACACTCAGGTATGCATGGGTTTTAACCTTTTTAATACCTCGTACATTAAGTCCGGTTTCAAGTCCCATATGCTCCTTTAAGCGCCCAAAACATCGCTCTACACTGGTTCTTTTGTTGTATAGCAGCTTCCAGTTTGAAGTGCCTCGATGAGGCACTGTGAATAACCTGGAATCTTGTCTGGCTCTGGTTTTAACAACCATCCCATAGTTGCTGTCTGAGCACCAGGAGGAACCAAAAGGACAGTCACATTTGCCCATAACATGAGGGCAGCGGAATTTGTTAACCCCATTGCTGCCTCCCCAATAAGTCATACGGTATCCCGCTGAACATATGGGGGTTGCATCCCAGTCCAGACCTTCCGGGGGTTCTTTGGCTCTCCGGTGGTTTAACGGTATTATTGCCTGTGCCTTGTAGTCCTTACGGATCAGTTCGTATATTGACTTTTGATCATAACCGGCATCCATGAGATAATACCGGGGTTTACTGTTCAAGTTATTACTGCATTCTTCAAGGATTCTTTCGGCCATTATACCATCGTTGGTACTGGCTGGGGTTATGCTCAATGCCACTGGCAATTCAGATTTAACGTCAGTAGCTATATGCAGCTTGTAACCAAACCAGGTTATCTGGTTGCCATTAGTATCTAGCTTGCTGCCCCAGTTAGCTGACTGGCCATCGTCTTTAATATTTTTACGTGGAACTGACTTCTCATTGGCATCTACTTTAGAAGCATCTATGGCAATAGAACTGGTATCAAGAAGCCCCATTGATTCTGCTGTTTTTACCTGTTTCTTAAACAGTTCACCAAGTACTTCTGATTGAGTTAACTGTTCATAGAAACGACTAAATGTAGCAATACTGGGCACTTTGCCAAAAACATCAAAGCCGCAGTTGTATCTGAGCACCGGATCATGAGTAAGACGCTCCACTAATTCAGTAAATGTAGCCATATTGTAAACTCGCATAGCAATTAATGCTTTGAATTTGTGCTCAACCAAGTACCCAGTTGGCCCTCGATGTTGTTCATTTTCCTTAGAAAGAGTAGTAATAACGTCATCAAAATCGAGGGTGGTTAAAATTATCTCTAAACGTGACCGGGGCTGCAAATTTATTGCATCCTCAAAGGAAAATACGTATCCTTGCCGAATATTCAAAGTGACTTCCCCTTTCGTTTTTGTTTGGGTTTTTGGATTAGTCACCTAATAAATTCGGCAAAAACAGGGGTGAAGTCCTTTTTTTGCCCCCTAAAAAGCCCATTATTTCTTGGGCTAACTATTATGCAAAAGTCTCACATAGTAAAATCGGCGATCGCGTCCCCGCTTTTACAGATTCCAGAGCAGCCATCGGAATTTTGATCATGAGATTTGCAGCGGTTGACCAAATGCTAGATATGTTAGACCACCCTGACGATTGGATCCGGGTGACCATTGAGGATGAGCGCACATGAGGGAAATTGGGGGTTATTTGGGATTAGAAGCCATCCTTGGCAGCGAATACTATGGCGATCTCATCGCCCTTAATACAGGCAGAAATGCTCTTTTATATTTACTGCGGGCTAAACAGATCGAAAAGCTATACTTACCGTTTTATCTATGTAACTCGGTAAGCGAATTATGTATAAACCATAATTATGAAATCGAATATTACAATATTGATGGTCATTTTATACCTATATTCAATAAGCCCCTTACAGATAACGAATACCTGTACGTTGTGAACTATTTCGGACAATTGACGGTGGAGAGGATTCTTAGTCTAAAAGAGCAGTTTATGAGAATCATTGTGGATAATTCCCAGGCCTTTTTTCAAAGGCCCTTGCCAGGAATCGATACTATATATTCCTGCCGAAAGTTCTTTGGAGTGCCTGACGGTGCGTACCTGGCAGCTGAGGTTCCGTTATCGAAAAACCTGAAGGCTGATGTCTCCTATAAAAGAATGGCGCATATTTTAGGGCGTTATGAAGGGGCGGCCGCAGATTTCTACGAGCAGTTTCGGCATAACGAGGAGTCTTTAAAGACGGAGCCTTTGAAAATAATGTCCAGACTGACTCACAATCTGTTAGGGGCCATTGATTATGAACAGGTGTGTCGCATCCGCACTGAAAACTATGCCTTTTTGGATAGTAAGTTGCGGGGGCTAAACAAGCTGAAACCGATTTGCCCGGAGGGCCCCTTTGCGTATCCGTTTTATGTAAAGAATGGTTCCGCAATCAGAAAAGACCTGGCTGATGAAAAGATTTATATCCCTTTGTTTTGGCCAAATGTGCTCACTGACACACCAGCGGGAAGCATTGAGTATGACTTTACCTCTAATATTCTGCCCCTCCCTTGTGATCAGAGGTATAATCTTGAGGATATGAAACATATGTTGACCTGCATTGAAAAAGCGGTCCTAGGAAAGGGAGATAGGGTTTGGATTTAAGAGGCAAAAAACTGCTGGTACTGGGCGGAACCAGGCTATCAGGTGAGATAATCAAGCAAGCCAGGCAGCAAGGGGTTTATGTTGTAGTG
>JAQVOX010000178.1 GCA_028702435.1 Desulfotomaculaceae bacterium
TTCAGGGCAGGAAATAATTTTTGAACGGTATGAGAAGGCGGAAGCTAATTAGTAAGGGTCATTAAAATACGCCGGGTTTACGGCAAAAATAGGGCAAGGGGTAATTATGCTCCGGCCCTATTATTTTGACGATAATGAGCGGCCAATATGCCCGCTACAGTCTTAGCATCACAGATTGCCCCTTCCCAGATTAAGCCGATGGCGCGATCAAAGGGTACAGTCACAACCTCTATATACTCTTCATCGTCCAGGTTTTGTTCCTTTTGAGTAAGCCCGGTGGCCAGAAACAGGTGCAAAATTTCATTGGTGATGCCGGGAGTACTGTAAAAGCTAATCAACCGCTCACAACCGCCGGCATCATACCCGGTTTCCTCCAGTAATTCACGTCTGGCACAATCCAACGGGTTTTCTCCCGGCTCAAGTTTCCCGGCCGGTATTTCTAAAAGTATTTTACCGGCAGCATAGCGATACTGTTTAACCAGAAGGATTTCCCCTTTTTCATTTACCGGCACTATGGCCACTGCCCCGGCATGCTCTACAACTTCACGGATTGCTGTCTGACCACCAGGTAAAGATACTGTATCAACCCTAAGATTAATCACTCTTCCCTCGTACAGCCGTTTAGTGGAGAGCTTCTTTTCAGTAAAGGCAGTCATTATGATCAGTCCTTTCTATATTATGATATATTTAACCCGCTGTGCTCGAATTCCCATAATTTAATCTTCAGTTAAAATTCATTACATTCTGCACATCTTTAATTCACTTACCCTCTAGAAAATCTATGCGATAAAGTCTTCGGCAAATTTTAAAACTTTCCTGCATTATTTCATCTTATGTTTGCCCGGCCAACTATACATATACACATTATCCGTGTTATTTCGCTAAGGTACTAACAAGCGGTAGATTTCGGGTAACGGCAGGTAGGCGCCCCAACCAGTTCTTTTGGCTTATTTTTGCCGTAACGTTGTCAATTATGGTAATTAATTCATAGAATAAAGAAACACCAAGGAGGTTTTACCATGCATTCCAATGAATACCATCTTACACCAAATTATCCATACGCTCCTAACCTGCCCGGGCATCCTAATAAACAATCATACCCCGGTGGTTCAATGCCACCGTTACAATTAGCACACGCTTACGTCCCTTGGCAGCATATGGGGAATATCTTCAGCCCGGCGGAAGGTTTAGCCCGCGGTACCATTTTCCCTGAACTGTTATCGCCTTACTCGGTCCCCAAAAGAGGTGAATCAAATGGATAATAAACAAGAAATGCCCCAGATCCCGGAAGCAGTTAAGCCAGAAGATAAGGTAAAGGCTGAAAACATCACTAGCTCACAAACGCAAATGCTTTTAGAAATACAAAGACTGGAGTTTACTGCCATTGAGTTAAATTTATACCTGGACACCCATCCAAATGACCAAAAGGCCTTAAGCTTATACAACTCGGTCGTGCCCCAGTTAAAAAAATGTATTGAAGCCTATGAGCAACGTTTCGGCCCGCTATTTCATTTTGGTATGTCCACCAGCCAGTACCCCTGGCAGTGGATCAACTCCCCCTGGCCCTGGGATCTATAAATTAGACTAAGGAGAGATTAATTAATGTGGGTTTATCAAAAAAAATTAGAATACCCGGTAAGGGTTTCCGGTCCCAACCCTAAACTGGCTAAAGTTATTATTACTCAATATGGCGGGCCGGACGGGGAGTTATCGGCATCTTTGCGGTACCTAAATCAAAGGTACAGCATGCCCACCGACAAAGCCAAAGGGCTTTTGACGGACATTGGCACAGAAGAGATGGCCCATATGGAAATTGTGGCGACTATTTTTTACAAGCTAACAAGGGGAGTCAGCCCCGAGCAAATGCAGGCTGCCGGGCTAGGCGGTCACTACGCCCAGCATAACCACGCCCTATTCTGGAGCGACCCTAACGGCGTGCCCTGGATAGCTTCGTATGTTCAAGCTACGGGAGATCCGATTACCGATTTGACCGAGGACATGGCTGCTGAGCAAAAAGCACGGTCCACTTACGAACATCTAATCCAATTAAGCGATGACCCCTGTGTCACTGATGTGCTCAGATTCCTCCGGGAGCGGGAAGTGGTACACTTCCAACGCTTCGGTGAAGCACTCAACGATGTTCAAAATTATTTGAGTTGTAAAAAAGTATTCTAAACCCAGAAGAAGGTAATGTAAAATAACCCCTCCCTGCCAAAAGCAACTCGGCGAGGATTATTAAAAAAAACTCACTCCTCATATAAAACCCCCCGGTGAACCAGAAGGCTTAATACCCGAGGGAAGATCAAAAAAGCCCCGCCTTATTAGACGGGGCTTTTTCGCTTATTGCATTAAAGGCACATCGTTAGTAGGAAAATAACGTTTCACCAAAAGGTCCTTCAAAAAATTATCAGATCGTTGTATTGTGGAGGGGAGGTTTCAACGAATCTGACTACTGCAGTATCAGTAAGGAGCTTTCCACATTTGAATGAAATTAATAGCCTTTTACACAATAAGCCGGCTTTATCACTTATTAAAAACCAATTGTATCTCCACCATCACAAAATATTATCTGTCCGGTGATGTAATCTGCTTCATTGCTAGCTAGAAAGAGGTGTAGATTTGCAATTTCTTCCGGTTTTGCAAATCTTTTAAATGGTATTGCATCAATTAGTTTCTGGCGAATTTTATCGGGAATACCGGCAGTCATAGTCGTTTCCGTGCCACCAGGCGCCACGCAATTTACATTAACATTATATCTCGCCATTTCCAAAGCCAAAGCATAAGTTAGACCGATTACTCCGGATTTGGCAGCAGCATAATTAGTTTGTCCGATATTTCCCAGCGCGCCAATTGATGCCGTATTGTTAATTTTGCCATATTTTTG
>JAQVOX010000059.1 GCA_028702435.1 Desulfotomaculaceae bacterium
TTTTATCGAAAAGAGCGATCTTTGCTTTCAGTTCTTCTAAGGGGATACCTAACGCTTTTATTTCTAGTTCTAATCCTAAATGCAACTCACTAGCTGCGTTAATGCCCTTGTTACATGCTGCATTAATTAAAATGTACCCATAGGGTTGGACACAAATTTTAGAAACTAAGATAAAATGGAGTTATGGTTAATAAACGAAAAAAGTACAGTCCCGAAGAAAAAGCAAAAATAGTATTGGAGGTTCTCCGTGAGGAAAACACCTTAGTTGAGATCTCTAATAAATATGAAGTAAGCCAGCAGTTAATAAGTCGATGGAAATCCGAGTTTCTGGCCAACATGCCATCAGTATTTGATAAGAAGGCAAATGAGACTGAGAAACTAAAAAAACAGTTCGAGGCTGAGAAGGCAGTTCTCGAGCGTAAAATTGGAGAACTGACCATTGATATTGACTGGCTTAAAAAAAAACAAGAACAAGCCTTGGAACTTCGGAAAAAAAGAAACTCATAGAGCATACCGGCTCCAGGCTGACAGTAAAACATCAGTGCGAATTACTAGATCTGCGGAGATCGACCGCTTACTATCAGAATGTCCCGGTTGAGGTTTCCCAGGAGGAAATAGCAATTAAGAACGCAATCGACAGAATTCACTTCTTGGAACCATCATACGGGGTCAGGCGAATCCGCAACGAATTAAGAAAGCAAGGATTCACCAAAATCGGTAGAAAGCTGATAAAACGATACATGGACGAAATGGATATTCATGTGTTTTATCCTGGGCCTAACCTCAGCAAAAGAGATAAGAAGTCCAAAGTATATCCTTATCTCCTTAGAAACCTTAAGATCGATCGACCAAATCAGGTCTGGGCCATTGACATTACGTATGTTGGGACCCCTTATGGCTTTGCCTATATGGTAGCCATAATTGACTGGTACTCAAGGTTCATAGTAGGTTGGGCAATAAGCAATACCTTACAAACTGACTTCGTTGTAAGAGCATTAAAAGAAGCCATAAGCAAATATGGAAAACCCGAAATAATCAACAGTGATCAAGGCAGCCAGTTTACGTCCAAAGCATACATAGACGGTATTAAGGCCCAGGACACCATCAAGATCAGTATGGATGGCAAAGGCCGAGCAACTGACAACATAATGATTGAACGATTTTTTAGATCCTATAAATGGGAAAGGTTATACCTGTTACGTCCAGAAACCGTTAAAGAAGCCAAAGCAATGACCAAAGAATACATTCAGCACTATAACTATGTTAGGGACCACCAGGGATTGGACAATGTTACCCCGTACTCGATCTACCGCAGTCAGCAAAAAGCAGCTGCATAAACACCAAATTTTGGAAGGAGGATTTATCTTAATAATTCCAAAATCGTGTCTTGACAAGTGGGGTCATTATATTTTAACATTTTGGATGATTATTCCGTTTACACTAAAGCATGTTCAGAACCAACCATATTCAGCACTATAACTATGTTAGGGATCACCAGGGATTGGACAATGTTACCCCGTACTCGATCTACCGCAGTCAGCAAAAAGCAGCTGCATAAACACCAAATTTTGAAAGGAGGATTTATCTTAATAATTCCAAAATCGTGTCTTGACAAGTGGGGTCATTATAAAACCGACCCCTCAGGGGGGCCGGTTTTTATGTGCAGGTTATTTACCTGCTTCTACTTTTTGCACCTCTTCCTCACTTAAACCAACTTTAATTTTTGCAAAATCAGCATTGTCGGGCACGAGCATATTAAGACATTCTAAAAACATAAAAAAGATTAGGGTTATCAATTTTTGCTTCCACTTTGTTTTTGAGGTCGTCGATACTGGTTATATCTTCTATATTATCGGAAAAGTCCTGATCAAACTTGGTAACGACAGCAAACAGAGAAGACATCGTCTTCTGTGGGGTAATTACTGTTCCATCTGCTTTAGCCTGATAAATATTGCCATCAACCATGATCATTTCACCATCAAGTTTGTCAAAGGTACCAATACCTATAGTTCCTTTTTCTTTTAAAGTTTCCAAAGATACAACCCCGTCATAGCTGCCGCTAATCAAGGCATCCAGCAGGGATACCTGGTATAGCGTATCTTGCGACTCCGTCTCGTGCCGTTCATTGTTGGTAGCACAGCCTGCTAATAAAAATACAGTCACTATCACAAGCAAATATTTGATAATTTTCATTAAAAAGTGCCTTCCCCCCTATTGGAAAATTAGGCCCAGTAAAGCTGCTGCTGCATGCTGCGTTTTTCAGGTTTGTGATTATTTCTTATATGATTAGTTATGTTGCTCAAATGGCTAAGGTTTTACCTATTTTTTTACAACCACTGCAATACCGCCTTGATAATAAGGCTCAGAAAATAGAACGATTTTAGCTCTCTCCTCGGTTATGTGATACACGACCCAATCATATCTACTTTGCCTGAAACAAGGGCCGGGATCATAGCGCCAAAATCCATATTAACGATTTCTAGATTCATGACCCCCATCATTCCCATTCCCGAGGCCCTGACAACAACTTGCAGCTTTTATGTTTAGTGTAATAATCATCTGCGTTTACAGTAAAATAATAGTCACAGATTAGGCATTTGTCTCCTGCAATATTATCCGTAAATAACCAATCCGCAAACTTTGTGTAGCCATATGGGCAGCCTTTTACACGCCAATAATAACCCCCACCTGCAACTTGTTCGAGTTCTTCGTCTGATAATATTTCCGTTCCTTTTTCCGTCATTAACTGTATTTCTTTGAATTCATCCACGGTAAAAATAAACCCTTTTTCTCCTGCAAAGGATACTAAATCTTCAAAAGATGACGAATTGTAATCCTTCAATTCCTTTTCCAACGCTTTGTTTTTGTTTAATTCATCAAGAAATCTCATTACATTTTCTTTAGACATTTTCATAATCCTCCTTATATAATATATTTCTGTTCATAACACTGATAGATACTTTGTTATAGTAGTTGAAGCGATTTATTATACTGACATTATAGACACCAATGACTAACAAAAGGACTAACAAAATGAAATTACATTATACAAAAATGCCTTGATATGTTTCCCCATACGAGTATGCCAAAAAACGTCGTTGTGGAGTACTACAATAAAAGTACAGTCCAAAATCGTAAGGAAATGATATACTAAAAATACGAAGAAGCGATTTTGGGTGGCAAAATTATACACTAAAGAAGAACGCATTGAGGACCTGAAACTGGCTGAAGAAGTAGGGACCGCGGCAGCAGTCCAGCGATTGGGGATCAAAGAAGGTACAATTTACGGTTGGAGAGCCAGAGACAAAACCTCCCCGCGCAGTATCCTGGTAGGCAGGAAGTTGTCGCGGTAGGACAGATGGACACGGCGGTACTGGTGCTACTCCTTCAACTAGTTATGTAGTTTTAAATTCATACACCCGGCTGGAAATCTCTTGTACAGCATGGCAAACAAAATAAGAATAAGTTTCCTTTAAATTTCACAACCAGACTTTAACAAGGGGAAAATATTGAACCTTTTAAACTTAGTTAACGTCTAATGATAAAATACAAAAGATAAGAGGGGGCAAGAGCAGGTCATGAAAACATTAAAAACAATTATGATCACCCTGGTCTGCCTGGTTGCAGTGCTGGCGCTGACTGGTTGCGCCGGGCGCGGTGACCAGGCAAACAACGCTCAGACCCAGGACCAGACGGTGCTCATCGGCTTTGACCAACTAGTCAGGGATAACGCGCCGGAAAAAGAAATACTGGCATACATCGACGCCAACATCAACAAAGTAACCAGGGAAGGCGCAAGCCAGCTTGCCACGGGCTTTGAGACCAGGCAGAAAAAGTCCCTGGAGGAACTGGACCGCCGGTTTGCCGGCGGTCAGGAGGAAAAGTGGACTAAGACGATACCTAATGGGCTGCAAAAAGAGTTTGGCTATACCTTCAGTATGGAGCGCCTTGAACAGGTCGAGGACCCAGAGCTTAAAAAAATGTTGGAGGAGGTAAGGGACACCGGCTACCGAGTACGCAGCGCTGAGGGTATGTATTTCCCGGTGATTGATTACCAGTTTTATCAAAAGTACTATGATTATTTGACGGAGGATATAAAAAATTATTACATGTTGATGGCCACTGAAAGCAATACGCCGCCCGCTGTGGATGCCGCCCTGGTGATTTCCCCGGACGAAATATTAATGAGAATATTGGCCCAGGAGAACTACCTGAAGATCTACCCGGGCTCCGCCAAGCTGAAGGATATTGAGGAGCTCTACCTGCGCTACGTAAATTTCTACCTGTTCGGGTTAAACAATACACCGGCCTTTGCCAACAACCCCAGGGTTTTAAGAAAGGACTTTCAGTTCAGCTATAATAACTTTGATACTACAACCGGCGGTAAGTTTGCGGCAGCCTTTTCCGGCTACCGGGAGATTTTGAAAGACGCAAATTATATCCTAACGGACAAGGTAGCCCAGGAGAGGCAAAAGGTTATCGAGCAAGTAAATAAATGAGCAGGCTTGGATGAGGAAAAGGCTACTGGCGAACAGCCCATAGCCTTTTCTTGTTAAGAGCCCTATCCAAACGAGAGGTTCAAACGTGCTGGATACCTCAGTCTGAATGTTACTCTGCAAAATAATGTATAAACTTTGGAAGCGCCGTATACGGTGCTGCGGGAGGTCGGTTACTCAATTAATGGGTAGCCTCCTACCCGATCCAGTATCAGGATTCAACTACACTAAACGACTCAATACCACGTTTTTATAAATTTCGTGAGGTTGAAAATTAATATGACTTAATATATATTAATGTATAGTTTATACCAAATAAGCCTCAGGGGAGTAGTTTAGTAGGTGATGTCAACATAATGACCTTCGGTTCTGGCATTACCGGCAAGCATAGCTTGTTTAACGAGACCTTTGGCACACTATTGTTGTGTGATCAAGGTCTTTGTTTTTTGATTTTCAGGAGGATTGAGTAGATGGAGGCAATGTGGGCATCAACAATCTTAGTAGTGCTGGCAGAAATGGGGGATAAAACTCAGCTGCTGGGAATGGCCTTTGCGACCAGGTTTAAAGCCATGACAGTATTGGCGGGAGTTCTGGTGGCTACCCTGGCCAACCACTTCCTGGCCGTATCTCTAGGTGATTATTTAACAACTATAATACCCCTGGTCTATATTCAGATAGCCGCTTCAGTATCTTTTGTGCTATTTGGTTTATGGACCATTCGGGGAGACGCTCTGGAAGGTGAGGATAAAAAGGATTATTTTAATCCCTTCTGGACGGTTACCATTGCCTTCTTTATCGCAGAAATGGGGGACAAGACCCAACTGGCAAGCATTGCCCTGGCTGCCAAGTACCATTCTTTATGGTTCGTGTTAATGGGAACTACCTTGGGAATGATGATTTCAAACATAATTGGCATTATTATCGGTGTTGTTATGGGAAAGAAAATCCCCGAACGAATTGTAAAAACATTCTCTGCAGCAATATTTATCCTTTTTGGTTATGCCGGTATGTATAGTTATATTAGCGATTTTACGGTTAGATTGTTCAGCATGGCCGCAGTGACTATTGTAGTGGTGGCTTATATATGCTATTTGAAAAGATCGACACTAAGCAAGTGACCGACCAGGAATTCAGGGAAACGTCAAAGTCTTTTCTAAATAATATTCCTACGAGAAAATAGCTTTCGTGTCATTGTTACGCAGTGAAGAATCTCCCTCACGGTGGACGGGCTAGATCCTTCGCTGACGCTCAGGATGACGGTAAAACCGCTTTCCTGACATTTCCCCGGAACACTTTCGTCCGTGCTTGTGTCTTGCGGGCACAAAGAGTTGAGTAACTTTGACGAGATCCTGCCAGGAATTAACGAAGGCTTGACAAATAAGCCTAAAAGTACTTAAATAGGATTAAGTAACTAATTAGTTACTTAATCCTATCCCATCCGGGAGGTTGTCTAATGGACCGAGAGCAGCGTTCCGCAGTGAGTCGCGCCCGGATCTTAGCAGCAGCCACAAAAATCTTTGCCGAGAAAGGACCTGATGGAGCGCGGATTGATCAGATCGCTCGCGCTGCGGGAATTAATAAGCGCATGATCTATTCCTATTTTGGCAGCAAGGAAGAGCTTTATGTGGCAGTGCTGCGCTGTAACTACAATAAAATTTACACGGTAAGTAAAGACGCGGTTGATTTGAAGGGTGATCCGAGAGAGAATATGGCCCGGGCTGTGCGGGCTTACTTTTATTTCCTGGCCGGACATGAAGCGTTTGTGAGGCTTAGCAGTTGGGAGGCGCTGAACGGTGGACGGTTCACCAGGAAGGTGCTGCCCGAGTTTGTAGACCTGATCGTTTTGGAGTTTGATGATCTGATTAAGGACGGAATTAAGCGAAAGTTTATACGGCCCAATACCGATATTCGCCAGGTGATCATCAGTATCCAGGCCTTATGTCTTACTTATTTTAACCGGCTGGAGATCATGCGGCCGCTCTGGAAGGAGGATATGCTTTCTGAAGAGATGCTTGAAGCGCGCTTACAGCATATTCTGGACCTGATTATTGATGGCATCTTCTGTCATGGGGAGGCTATAGAGTAATGGATGCCCTGGCTAAAATCAAGATCAAGAAAGCGTTTGGTTTGCTCCTGCTGGTCGTGCTGATCGGGGGCAGCCTGCTGATTTTTAACAACTATTTTTACACCCGGCAGGTGGCCCGGGAACAGCCGGGTGTGACGGCAACGGGAACCATTGAAGCCACGAAAGTGATGGCTTCCTTCAAAATTCCGGGAAAATTAAAGACACTGATCACCGAGGGCAGTCAAGTAGAGCTGGGGCAGGAAATCGCCTCGCTGGAAAGTCAGGAAATCAGCTCGGAGGTTTTGACGGCCCAGGGAGCCTACGAGGCAGCAGTTAATCAGTCCCGGCAGGCCCGTGAGGCGGTATCTCTAACCAGCCAACAGGTGGAAACTACCATTACCCAGACCCGGGCCAAGGTAGAGCAGGCGGAAATCGGGGTCTTGGATGCGCGGCAAACCCTTGACCGGATCACGGAATTATATAATAGTGGCGCTGTTGCCCGCAAGTCTCTGGATGATGCGACCAATGCGCATGCTTTAGCCTCTAAAAAGCTGGAGGAGGCGCGGGCTGGCCTGGAGCAGGCACTGGCTGCCCGGCAGAATGTGCAAGTGGCGCAGTCTCAGTACCAGGTGACACAGGGGCAGGTGAAGCAAGCCGGTGGCGCCGTCCAAAAAGCCGAGGCTTACCTGGACAACACGCGTTTAATGGCCCCGATGGCTGGTTTTATCACCCAAAAATACCTCCAGCCGGGCGAAATGCTGAACGCCGGAACGCCGGTATGCGAAATTTCCAATTTGGCGCATACCTTTGTGCATGTCTACATCAGCGAGGATAAAATTGGACGGGTGCAGCTCAATCAGGAAGCGGAGATCACCGTGGTTTCCTTCCCGGACCAGGTTTTCCGGGGGCAGGTGGTCTTGATTAGCGACGCCGGTGAATTTGCCGTCAAAAAGGCGGTCAATGAGCAGCATGAGCATGATCTCCGCAGCTTTAAAGTCAAGATCGATGTGCCTAATCCGGATTTAAAGCTAAAGATCGGGATGACCGCCCGGGTTAAGCTCGGCGAGGAGGCAAAATAGCGATGGAGCCGATCATCAAGGTCAACCGGCTGGTGCAGAAAATTGGGTCCCGGCCGCTTTTGCAGGGGATCTCCTTTGAGGTGCTGCCCGGCGAGTGGTGGGGTGTGTTTGGCGCCCGGGGCGCGGGGAAGACATCGCTTTTGCACATCTTGGCGGGGATTGACAGCTTTACCTCCGGCCAGGTCGAAATCCTGGGCTCGAATATCCGCAAATCGGCGCAGTTTAAGCGCAAGCTGGGACTGGTTACGGAAGAGAACAGCATGTTTATCGACCTGACGGTGGTTGAAAACCTGGACTTTATTGCGGCTTTAAAAGAAGCCACCCGCGATGATGTCCAGGAGATGGCTGAACGGTTTGAACTCCGGGAATTTCTGCCGGAGCCGGTCACCGCCTTAAAGAGCGGTGTCCTGCAGCGGCTGGCCCTGGCCTGCGCGGTGCTCAACCGGCCCCGGCTGCTCCTGGTGGACGACGTTATTAATCAGATCGATTTCTATTCACGCCAACTCCTCTTAAGGGAGCTGCAGCAATTTCAAGCCGCGGGAGGGACTTGTGTCTGCGTCTTCAGCGCGATTGATTTTAGCCGGTATGTGACGCGGGTGGCCTGGCTGGCGGAGGGCGAGCTGTCCGTCTACGAGCCGGCAGATGCCCGGGCGGAATGGCACAGGCAGGAAAAATTGTACCGGAAACAGAGTGAGCGCGATCATGTTTAGCCAGTACTGGGCCATTATGCGGCGCGAAATACGCTATATGTGGCGGGACAAGAGTATGCGCACTATTTTGCTGTTCGTGCCGCTGCTGGGGTTGTTCCTCTTTGCCGGTGTATACGGCTCTCAGCAGCTTGACCACATTACGACCGCGATTGTTGATCTGGACAAAAGCAGCGCCAGCCGGCAATTGATTGACGGCCTGGAAAATGCTCAGCACTTGCAGGTTGTCGCCTATCCCGATACTTATGACCGGCTGGAGGAGTTGATCGAAAAGGGCAGGGTGGTCATCCCCGAGCATTATGGCCGGGATATGGCCCTGCACTACCAGGCCCGGGTGGCTGTATTTATTGACGGTACGAATATGGCTTATGCCACGAACGCTGCCGGTGCGGTGCTGGCGGTGACGCGGACCCTGGGCGCCGAAGCCGGGGTAAAAACCTTAATCGCCCGCGGCATTACCCCGGGACAGGCGCAGGAAGCCTACCGGTCAATTGAATTTCGTGAGGAAGCCTGGTTTAACCCCACCTTAAATTATGCTTATTTCCTGCTGCTGGCCTTTGCCCTGAATATGTGGCAGCAGTGCTGCACGCTGGCTTCCTGCATGAACATTATTGGTGAAAACGGGCTGCGCAGCTGGCTGCAAATCAAAGCCTCCGGAATTTCCACCTTTAAGCTGTTCTTTGCCAAGTCCCTCGTACAAATCGGCGTATTTATGCTGATTGTCCTGCCCGTCTATTTGATTGCCTTTGCAGTGCTTAAGCTGCCCCTGGCCAGCGGCTGGCCGGCTTTGTTGTTATTGACCCTGGTCTTTACGCTCAGCCTGCACAGCCTGGGCACGCTGATGTCCAGTATTTCCAGAAATGCCGTCAATGCCTCGCGTTATGGGATGATTGTCGCCCTGCCATCCTTTGTGATCTCAGGTTATACCTGGCCCCTTGAAGCGATGCCGCAATGGTTTCAGCCCTTAGCCTGGCTTCTGCCCCAGACCTGGTTCTTTCAGGGGATCAACTACCTCACCTTTAAGAACCCGGGGTGGGAGTTTACCGGTCACTACCTTTTGGCGCTGGGACTGATGACCGTGATCTGCTATAGTGCGGCCGCGTTATTTACGCGCGGGGTGAAAGTGCCCCGGCGGTTAAGGGGGGATTAGCTTGAAGCAGATCCTAAATATTGCGCATTATGAGTTCGTTCATATTTTTAAAGACCGCATTCTGCTGATGATCGTTTTTATCGTGCCGCTTTTATATGCAGCGCTGTTTGGGATTATTTATGTCTCCGCGATCCTGCAGCAGGTGCCGCTGGGGATTGTTGATCTGGATCGCTCTGCCGCCAGCCGGGCGGTGGTGCAAGCTTTCGAGAACACCCCCAATTTCAAAGTAATCCCGCAAGTGGATACCTATGCCGGCTTAGAGCAGGCAATGAAAAACGGCACGGTCCGGGCGGGAGTCGTGATTCCGGAAGACTATGCTCAGAAGCAGTCTCAGCACCGTCTAAATGAGATTTTAACCGTATACGACGGGTCCAATTTGATTTACGGGTTAAATACGCGCAAGTATTTCCAGCAAGTGCTGAACACCTTCAGCGCCGGACAAACCGCAGCCTATCTCGCCGGGATGGGTATGACCGGCCAGGAGATCGCAAACGTAATGGACACGGTCTCTTTCCGGTTGCAGGTGTTGTATAACCCGACTTTTAGCTATGCCACGTTTATCTTTTTGGGTTTAGTAATCATGATCCTGCACCAGATTGGTCTGATGGGCGTCGGTCTGACGGTGACGCGGGAAAAGGAAAATAATAGCTGGATTCAATTTATGAGTGCGGCCGTACCTGCCTGGAAGATTTTTGCCGGCAAGGCGCTGCCCTACTTGATTGCCGGCATTTTTAACTACAGCTTGTTATTATGGGTGGCTGCCTTTTTTGTGAACGTTAAAATCGAGGGCGCCGTGGCGCTTCTCCTCTTGCTGGGGCTGCTCTTCGAGGTCATTATTGTTTCACTGGGGTTTCTGATTTCGCTTTATGTTCCTAATTCCCTGCAGGTAACCCGCTATATCATGCTGCTGTCGGTGCCGCTTTTTATCCTTTCCGGGTACACCTGGCCCGGCACCCATATGCCGGCGGTCCTAAACGGGTTGGCCCGGCTGATGCCGTATACCTGGATGGCTGAAGGGTCACGCCTGGTCACGGTCAAGAGCTGCGGCCCGGCGGAACTGGGCGTGACGCTGCTCGTGCTGACCGTGTTCGCTGCCGTGAGCGCCTATTTGGCAGCAACCTTCTCCAAGAACAGGAAACCCACGGCTCAAACGGGGCTGGCGGTCAACGGCACAGTTTCATATCCGCGGAAGTGAGTAAATTAAACAATTAGTCTTGTGGTTGAGCCGTGCTCGGCCATGTTGCACGATGGCATAATAAACTAATCCAGGAATTTGTATTTGCTTTTACCGCTAATTACGCCTTGTTTTCAGGCTAATCAATCATTATATTAGTTATGAGTACGAAATACTTCAACAAAGGAGCTGAATTACTATATGAGGAAGAAAATTTTATTTGCCCTGGTCCTAGTCCTTTCAGTATCACTGGCTTCAGCAGCGTTTGCCGGTCAGAGAGGAGTCTACAGTGGTGATGAACAGTCCGGCTGCGTTTCCTACGGCACTCACGGCTTTAGCTGGTACCATGAAGACATGGACAAGTCTGCAGATGACATTATATGCCGAAACTGTGACCGGTCGCATTTTACCTGGGGCAACCCGAAATATCATAAAGAGAAGGTTGCAAAATTAGTTAATAAATGTCATAAGAATTTTTCTACAAATACAAATAACCGGGATTGCGACTGGGACAAAGAACGGTATTTTTATGTAGATGAGAACGGTGTTGAACACTATTTCACCCTCGACTCTGACAGGGAATATGAAGTACACCAGTATCAAGACGATAACGGTACAACACAGTACTGGTTTGAGGCTACTGGCTGGAAATAGCGCAATTAGAAAAAGCCAGGGGGCAGTTCTTTCCGAAAAAATCCGACGTACCCGTGATCATGCTGACGGCCAGGGGTGAGGAGTACGACAACTGGTTTAAGGCTGTCGGAGGGCTGCAATATAATCAAGGTAGTGGCGCTTCTAAAAAACAACCGCTTCCAGGGCCTCAAGCTGTGCCCGGAAGCGGTTATTTTGGTTTGGCGCCATCTAAGCACACTTCTTAATATACAGCATACGATAATATTGTAATATTACGGAAAGGAGTGTTCAATTTGGGTAAT
>JAQVOX010000060.1 GCA_028702435.1 Desulfotomaculaceae bacterium
CCAATCCTATACCGGTAATAAAGCACGCACAAACTGAATGTAACGTTCTGGTTAGTAACCTTGCTAGATATGTGGGATGCCTAAAAGTTGGATAACGAAGTTAGGGAATGATCTAGGTCAAAGACGGTCGGGACCCAAAGGTCCCGCCCTTTTCCTCCCGTGGTCAGAAACTAGTACCACCACATAATTCTAGTAGGATATTTCAAAAAAATCTAAAAATTCCGGAGGTGATCAGGTTCAAATAGTCAGTTGGCAGGTATATTATTTGGAAAGGGGGGATAAAAAATGGCTCACGGAGTTTTTGGCACCGCTATTAACTGTATGGATGGCAGAACCCAGTTGCCCGTAAATGAATATCTAAAAAAACAATACCGGCTTGATTTTGTTGACACTATTACCGAACCTGGACCGATAAAGATATTAGCTGAAAACATGGCCGAGGTAGTTTCAATCAAACGCCGGGTTAGTATTTCTGCGGAAGCGCATGGCTCAAAACTAATTGCTATTGTCGGGCATTATGATTGCGCAGGCAACCCGGTCCCTGATGAGACGCAGTTAAAACAGTTTGAGGCCGCCCTTAGAACAATTCGTTCCTGGGGTTTTGACGCGCAGTGTATTGGGTTATGGGTAAATGAGCACTGGCAAGTGGTACCCGTAGAGTAATTTAAGCAATTAACTACTCTTATAAATCGTCTAAATAGTACATGACTAAGAGCTACTACTAAATAGAAAGGAATGATTGGGTTTTGTCCGAGAAATTGATTAACCGGTGGCTCATAGTGGCCGGAGCCATGCTGATTCAAGTCTGCCTTGGTGCAGTATATATATGGAGCGTTTTCAAAGCTCCCTTAATGGAACAATTTGGCTGGGAGGCCGCTCCTACTAGTTTTACGTTTTCCATTACTATTTTAGTTTTCGCTGTTACCACGATTATTGCCGGTAAACTGCAGGATAAAATAGGCCCCCGTTGGGTAGCCACAGCAGGAGGCGTGCTGTACGCTCTAGGACTTATTTTAGCTAGTAAGACCACTTCTATTGCCTATTTGTATGTAACTTTTGGCGTTATCGGCGGTATAGGTATCGGCGCCGGCTATGTTTGTCCGCTGGCTACCTGCGTGAAGTGGTTTCCGGATAAGAAGGGCCTGATTACCGGACTGGCCGTGGCCGGCTTTGGGTTAGGCGGTATGGTCTTCACTCCTGTAGCCAACGCCTTAAAAGATTCGGTAGGATTAATGAATTCATTTGCTTATTTAGGCATTATTTATGGAATATGCGTAATTCTTGGCGCCCAAGTGCTACAAAATCCCCCGGCCGGTTATAAGCCTGCCGGCTGGAACCCACCCGCTCCGGCTTCCGGCAAGGCAGCTGGAGCCTCAGAGTTTTCAACAGGTCAAATGATCAAATCTCCGCAGTTTTATGTCATTTGGCTGTCGTTTTTCTTCGGCTCTGTCGCCGGATTGATGATTATCGCCAATGCCCTGCCCATTGCTCAGGCACAGGGCTTAAGCGCAGCTTTAGCCGCCTCTGCCGTGATGACCGTGGCCTTATTCAACGCTGCCGGACGGATCGTGTGGGGCGTCATTTCCGATTCACTGGGACGCACCAAAACCTTGATGCTAATTTTCTTAATTTGTGGCGTCACCATGCTATCCCTGAAGATGCTCACCGGTGTCATGATTTTGGTCGGCGTATCACTAGTCGGGTTCTGCTTCGGCGGGTTCCTGGCCGTTTATCCATCTTTAACTGCCGACTATTACGGTACCAAAAGCTATGGCATGAACTATGGTACGGTTTTCTTATCTTATGGAGTCGGCGCTGTTGCCGGTCCCATGTTGTATGACATTATGAAGAGCCCGGTTGCCGGTCAGTTAAGCGCTACGCCCCTGATGATTTCCGGCATTCTGTGCCTGGTCGGTCTGGCGCTCGCCTTTACCCTGAAAGCCCCAACCATGGCCCGACAGAGATAGTATATTGATCGAGTAAGGGGCTCGTCCTAGAGCCCCTTACTTTTTTCTTTTATAAAGGAATTACCTGCTACAACCGCTCTTTCAAAAGCTTGTTCACCAGTTCCGGATTGGCCTTGCCCTTGGTGGCTTTCATCACCTGGCCCACCAGAAAGCCCAAAGCACGGCTCTTACCGGCCCGGAAGTCCTCGACGGATTTTGGATTTTTAGCGATAACTTCCTCCACAATAGAGGTGATCGCCCCCTCATCACTAATCTGTACCAGTCCTTTTTCTTTTACAATTACTTCCGCATCCTTACCCGAAGCAAACATTTCTTCAAAAACTACTTTTGCTATTTTACCGCTAATCGTACCTTTTTCCAATAATCGCAACATAGCCGTCAATTGCTCGGGCCTGATCGGGCAATTGGTTGTTTCCGTGCCGTTAGCCTTGAGTAGCCGGGAGAGATCACCCATAATCCAGTTGCTTACAGCCTTTGGATTGGAGTAGTCGGCCACGCAGGCTTCGAAATAATCGGCCAGTTCCTTGGTGTTGGTCAGCACCATGGCATCATAGGCCGGCAGCCCGTAATCACGGACATAACGCTCCTTGCGGTCATCGGGAAGCTCCGGCAGAGATCGCTTAATCTCCTCTACCCATTCCCGGTCAATCACCAGCGGCGCCAGGTCCGGTTCCGGCATATAACGGTAATCATGTGCGTGCTCCTTGCTGCGCATGGCTAAGGTTATTCCTTTTTCCTCATCCCAGGTACGGGTTTCTTGGACAATACGGCCCCCCTCCTCTAAAACCTCAATTTGCCGCTCAACCTCATAAGCAAGCGCCTTTTGCAGGGCCTTAAAGGAATTCATATTTTTTATTTCTGTTTTAGTGCCAAACTCCGTGCTGCCGGCCGGGCGCACCGAAACATTAGCATCGCAGCGCAAGCTGCCTTCTTCCATTTTACAGTCGGATACCCCTGTATACAAAATAACCGCTTTTAACTTATTGAGGTACTCGTATGCTTCCTCCGGCGAGCGCAAGTCGGGCTCGGACACGATCTCAATCAGCGGTACCCCGGCCCGATTGTAATCCACCAAGGAAAAAGGCGTGGTGGTGATACTGCCCTGGTGTACCAGTTTGCCGGTATCCTCCTCCATGTGCAACCTGGTAATCCCGATTTTTTTGGTATCACCGTTTAACTCTATATTTAGATAGCCATGCTCTGCTAACGGTAAATCATTCTGAGTTATTTGGCAATTCTTGGACATGTCCGGGTAAAAGTAGTTTTTACGGTCAAACTTGTTAAACCCGGCTATTTGGAAATTAAGTGCCAACGCGGCCCGTATCGCATATTCAACGACGGATTTATTGATCACGGGCAGCGCTCCCGGCAGCCCCAGACAAACCAGGCAAACGTGGGTATTAGGGTCACCACCAAAGGCAGTAGTGGAATGGCAGAATATTTTAGACCTGGTTTTTAGCTCCACATGAACCTCCAGGCCGATCACGGTTTCATACTGGGTCAAATCCTAACCCTCCTAAATCAGTCGCCTAGCGTTAGACGCCAAGCGTCAGAATAATAGTTGCTGCATGTTTAAATCTCTGGAAACTCCTGATGATAACCGGTATTTTGTTCAAAAGTGTACGCTGCCCGGAGTAAAGTTCCCTCATCAAAATACCGGCCCATTAATTGCAGCCCTACCGGCATCCGGTCCACAAAACCACAGGGCAGAGAGATGCCCGGAATACCGGCCAGGTTGCTCGAAGCGGTACAAATATCAGAAAGGTACATATGGAACGGGTCGACGGCCTTTTCTCCGAAGCGAAAAGCCGGTGTGGGAGAAGTAGGCGACAATAATACGTCATATTTTTCAAAAGCGCGGTCAAAGTCCTGCTTAATTAGCGTCCGCGCTTTCAGCGCCTTTAGGTAATAATCGTCGTAACATTCCGCGGAAAGGACATACGTGCCCAGCATAATCCGTCTTTTCACCTCAGGGCCAAAGCCCTGGCCGCGTGTCTTCATGAACATGTCCATGACATCTTCGGCGTCCGGCGCTCGGAAACCATACCGCACCCCATCATAACGGGCTAAGCTGGAACTGGCTTCGGCCGATCCAATGATTTGATAAGTGACTACGGCGTACTCGGTATGAGGAAGGGTAGTATACTCAACCACCGCCCCTAAAGACTCAAACAAGGACATCGCTTGCTCAATGGCAAGGCGCACTTCCGGTGCGATCCCCGCCGCCATATATTCTTCGGGTACCCCTATTTTCAGGCCGCGCACGTCGTTAATTAGAGAGGCGAAAAAGTCCGGGGTTTTATAGCTTGCCGAGGTGGAATCCTTGGGGTCGTTGCCGCTGATCGCCTCCAGGATCAACGCACAATCGGTGACATCTCTGGTAAACGGCCCAATATGGTCCAGGGACGAGGCAAGAGCAATTAAACCATAACGTGAAACTAAACCATAAGTTGGCTTTAAGCCCACCACTCCGCAAAAAGAAGCCGGCTGGCGAATAGAGCCGCCCGTGTCCGAGCCAAGGGCACAAACAGCTGCACCGGCACAAACGGCTGCTGCCGATCCACCACTAGAACCGCCAGGCACCCGTTCGGTATCCCATGGGTTTTTGGTCGTGAAAAAAGCAGAGTTTTCAGTGGAAGAACCCATCGCAAACTCGTCTAAATTGGTCTTGCCGGCAATCGTTACCCCGGCTGCCTCAAGTTTTTCCACTACCGTAGCGCTGTAAGGCGGGATAAAGTTGGACAACATTTTTGAGCTTGCAGTGGTACGGACGCCTTTAGTGCAAATGTTATCTTTTATAGCAACCGGAATACCGGCCAGCGGCGCAATTTTTGCACCGGCTTGAATTTGCTTGTCCACCACCCGGGCACGCTCAAGCGCACTTTCCTTGGTAAGGGTAATATAAGATCTGATTTGATCATCAACGGCTTCTATACGGTCAAAAATATAATTATTTAGCTCCTCTGCCGAAAGCTCCTTGTTAATTAACAGCTCATGCAATTCATGAGCTGTTAGCTGGTAAAGATGCAACTAGCTCACCTCCTGAAGTCCTAGACTATTTTCGGCACCCTAAAATAATTCTCATCCCGGTCGGGACAGTTAGCCAGGGCATCTTCAAGGGAAATATGGTCCCCAACTTGATCCTCCCGGTAAATATTTCGCAAGGGCAGTACGTACGCAGTAGGTTGTACCTTTTCAGTATTTAGACGCTTAAGAGATTGGAAATGCTCTAGTACATCATTAAGTTGCTTGGTAAACATCTCCTTCTCTTTACCGGTCAATGCCAACCGGGCCAAAATGGCGACATGGTCAACGTCTTTTTCCGTAATCAAAATTTCACCTTCTTTCAATTAATGCCCGTAATTCCTAAAAACTCTACAACATTATACCAAAACCGGCAATATCAGCGCAAGGTTCGAGACCAGCTTAGCTCTCCAGGTATATCCTGAAATACCCATAATAGTAATCTTGGCAAATTTACTCCTGTTACTTTGTCAAACAGGCAGCACTGCTATAAATACTGGCCGGTCAGTTTTTTGAACTCTTTTTCACCCAATATCGTTACCCCCATGGCAAGCGCTTTATCATATTTAGAGCCGGGATTTTTCCCTGCTACAACGTAGCTGGTGTTACGGCTTACGCTGGAAGTAACTTTGCCTCCTAGGCTTTCGACCAGCTCCCGTGCCTGCTGACGGCTTAATTCATCAAGAGTACCGGTGAGCACAAATATTTTTCCATGAAGATGCTTACTATCCTGGCCTTCTTTTTCGTGATACGTATTTACACCTGCCTTAATTAGCTTATTGATCACTGCTTGATTCTGCTCGTGATCAAAGAAATCAACGATACTGGCCGCGATCTTGGGACCTATTTCCGGGATTTGGACTAGTTCCTCCTGGCTTGCGAACATCAGCCTGTCCAAAGAACCGTAATGATTTGCCAATATTTTAGCTGCCCGCTCACCAACATGGCGAATGCCCAGGGCAAAGACGAGCCGGCCCAGGGAGGCGCCTTTACTTTGGTCAATGGCGCCAAGCAGGTTCCGAATTGATTTGGGGCCCAGGCGTTCCAAAGGCATCAGGTCATCTTCCTTGAGGGTATATATATCCGCCGGGTCAGCAATCAGGCCGGCGGATAGCAACTGGGCGATCACCGCCGGCCCAAGTCCGGCTATATCCATCGCATTACGGGAGGCAAAGTGGACCAGTCCCTCCCATAGCCTCTCCGGGCAAGCCATGCCGGTACAACGCACTGCAGCCTCACCTGCGGCGCGCACTACCGGGGAACTACATGCCGGGCAGACCTGGGGCATGGACCATATTTCTTCCCGGCCTGTCCTCTTTTCGGGCAGGGCAGTAATTATTTCCGGGATGATATCCCCAGCCTTATGGACTAAAACCAAATCACCGGTACGAATATCTTTTTCCTTGATGTTATCTTCGTTATGCAAGGTAGCTTTGCCGACAGTCGTGCCGGCCAAGTGTACCGGCTCCAGCTCTGCCGTTGGTGTCAGCACGCCGGTGCGCCCTACCCGGACGAAAATATTTTTGACTCTAGTTACAGCCTGCTCCGGCGGAAATTTATAAGCAATCGCCCAGCGCGGGCTTTTAACGGTGGCCCCCAGCCTTTCCTGCAGGGGAAGAGCGTTCACCTTTACCACCAGCCCGTCGATCACATAAGGCAGGTTAAAACGCTCGGTTTGCCATTGGTGACAGTAGTCGAGCAACTCATCTAAGTGCTTAAAAACCTGATAGCGCCGGTTTACTTTGAAACCCAGTTCCTGCAAAAGGTCAAGCACCCCAACATGTCCTGCCGGATCAACCCCCCTGCTAAAACCGATGCCATAAACAAAAAGATCCAGCCGGCGTGACGCCGCAATGCGCGGGTCCAACTGCCGCAATGTTCCGGCAGCGGCATTACGCGGGTTGGCAAAAAGGGACTCACCGGCTTCCTCTCTAGCCTCGTTCAGCCGGGAAAATGAACTTTTGGGCATATATGCCTCTCCCCTTACCTCCAGGGCCGGAACGAACCTGGGTAACCGGAGTGGAACACTTTTTATGGTTTTGAGATTTTCAGTAATATCCTCCCCGGTCTCACCGTCACCCCTGGTGGCGCCCCGGACGAACAGGCCGTCTTGATAATAAAGAGAAACAGCGAGCCCATCGATTTTCATCTCCACCACGTATTCCACTGTTTCGCCCGGGAGCAGCGCCTGTCGCACCCGCCTGTCAAATTCACGCAAATCACCTTCGTCAAAGGCATTGGCTAGGCTTAGCATCGGGGTGAGGTGGCGGGTGGTCGTAAAGCCCTTTCTGGGCTTACCGCCTACTCGCTGCGTTGGTGAATGGGGTGACACTAACGCTGGAAATTGTTTTTCCAGCTGCTCCAGTTCAAGTAGCATTTGATCATACTGATCATCAGGGATAACCGGGTCGTCCAGCACATAGTAGCGGTAATTGTGCTTTTCCAACTCCCGGCGCAATTCTTCAACACGCTCCAAGGCCTGTTCCTGACTCAGTTTAAGATCCCGGTCCATTTTCCGATACCTCCACAGGCAATAGCAACTTTTCGATTCTCAACAACATTATCTCTCACCTAGATTTGTGATCCCCCAAGCCCGGTTCATGACGCCCGGCCTAAAAAGCCGGCTAGGCCAGCAATACCGCAACATATTTGATGAAGTAAGTAGCAGGTAAAAAAATTAACTGGGCCAGGACCGTCCCTAAAAAACGGGTAAGGGAAAGGTAAAGCACCATTTTCTTAACGTCTTGCTCACTTCTTTCGCCTTTTAAAGCGTCATCAGTAATTGCTGCCGCAGTCGGATCCACCACCGTGGCGGACAGTATAGTGGCAATACCGTTGACTACAGAAGAAAGAAGAGCAGCTGTTGACCGGAATTCCGGGAAAAGCGCCCCGGCATAGATGGCCGATAAAACCCCTGTAGTATAAACACCGGTTACTATTACATTCAAAAATAAAAATTTTTTAGGGATGGCCGCCCGCCGTTCCTTCACAAACCCCAGTGAATTCTTCCCTGGTAAATAAACCTGGCGTGACAGGTTAACCATCCGGCGCGGCGAAAGTATCAGCATCCCAATCAGCCTGGGGACTGAACCGCACCTCTCAAAAGAAAGGATAGCGATTATAAAAATGTGTACAAAGGTTGGTATCACAGCAATACCTGCAAGCGTCCCCAGCGAAGCCGCGGCCAGCACAACCCTGATATCCTGCTCTAGTAAAAGAAGCCCTTCCTGGTAAGCCGGCAGGTAAAAGAGCTGGTCATCAGGCAAGCCGCCCCCGGCCTGTGCTTTGACTTCGTTGATCACCTGCTCAATGATAGATGAAAGCAGCGGCGCCTGGATCGTGTTGGCCGTACTGGCCAGTAAAAATACAACATTGAAAAGTGAAATAGCCGTAGCCAGCCGCCTGGTACGCACTCCGGACAGGCGCACTGAATAGGCCAGGGTACTAATCAAATGTATAACTGCCGTAAGCACGGCAACAATCAGGAGACGCTCCATAATCCCTCCGGTACATTTACATCCATATTATTACCAAATAATACACAGATTAGAGTTCGTCTAACATATGACCATGGCATTATCCCGCAGGGCTAATTCGCCTTCTCCAAATTAGCATACCGTGCCAAAAGGTCTTTGATCCCCAACTGGGGAAAAGCCACTTTATAGGTAATATCATCGCCTGCGCCCTGCACCCCCACGATGACCCCGACCCCCCATTTACCGTGTTTCACTTTATCGCCCAGCAACAGCTGCTCCGCAGCGTTACTAGACCGGCGGGGGTTTGTTCCGGGATAAGCCGCCCGGTTTGCCGCAGCGGCTTGCGGAGCCCGCCCTGATGTAACGTCTTTAACGCTCCCGTCTCTCCCGCTGAGCCGTTCCTTTAGGCCTAACAAGTGCGGCGGTATTTCCTCAAGAAACCGGGAGGGTTGATAATATTGGGGTGAGCCATAAAGATACCGCTTCCAGCAATGGGTCAGATAAAGTTTTTCCCTAGCCCTGGTGACACCCACATAACAAAGCCGCCGCTCCTCTTCCAACTCTCCCGGATCGTTCAAAGCGCGGGAATGAGGGAATATTCCTTCTTCCATACCAATCAAAAATACCACCGGGAACTCAAGACCTTTGGCGCTATGCAGCGTCATTAACGCCACCCGGTCGTTTTTCTGATCATAATGATCCAGATCGCTAACCAGGGCAATATTTTCCAAGAATGCTCTCAACGAATTTTCCTCAGCCATGCGGTCAAATTCACCGGCAGCGGCAAGAAATTCAGTCAGGTTTTCCAGGCGAGCCCGTGACTCTACAGTATTCTCCTCCAGCAGTTCCTGGCGGTAACCGGTCTGCTCGATTACCTGCTGCGCTAAATCAGTCACGGGCGTAGCCTCAGACTGTTCTGACAGAGACCGGAACAGCGCTCCCAATTCCTTCCCCTTGCTGCGTATTTTAGCAGACAGTCTAGGGATTTCATCTATCCTTTCCAAGGCTTCCACCAGACTAATATTTAACTCTCCGGCAAAATTATTAATTTTGGCCAAAGACGCCTGGCCGATACCACGCCTGGGCACGTTGATGATTCGGGCTAGGCCGACCGCATCATACGGGTTAAGGATTACCCGGAGATAAGCCACCACATCCTTAATCTCCTTGCGGTCGTAGAATTTCAGCCCGCCAAAAATTGAGTAAGGTAAACCGGACCGTACAAAATTTTCTTCAATCAGCCGGGACTGAGCATTGGTGCGGTAAAGAACCGCAAAATCGCTCAAGGCCCGCTGCTCCAGTTCTTGCATGCGTTGAATTTCCCCGGACACAAAATCAGCCTCGGCATGCCCGTCTTCACCATAGTGAGTTGTTAGCGGCGCGCCCTCCCCCAGGGCCGTCCACAGGCGCTTTTCTTTACGATTGGGGTTGTTCCGGATAATATGGTTCGCCGCCTCCAAGATCGAATTAGTGGAGCGGTAATTCTGTTCTAAGGTGATCACGCGGGCCTCCGGGTAATCCCTCTCAAAGCTCATAATATTTTTTATATCGGCGCCACGCCAGCTATAAATCCCTTGGTCCGGATCGCCCACTACGAATAAATTACGGTGCGCTTTTGCCAGCAGGTTTATCAGCACATACTGGGCATGGTTGGTATCCTGGTACTCATCTACCAGAATATAGCGGAAGCGATCCTGGTAATAGGCCAGGACTTGGGGATAATCTTGAAAAAGCCCGGCGGTTAGTAAGATCAGGTCATCAAAGTCAACAGCGTTGTTACGGCGCAAGATTTCTTCATATTGATAGTATACTTTGGCTATGTTGATCTGGAAAAAGTTATCCGCCAGCCGCTCAAAAGCAACCGGATCGTGCAATTGGTTTTTAGCCTGGGAAATAGAACCCGCCACCAGGCGCGGCTGGTACTTCTTATCATCCAGGTTTAATTTCTTAATACTATCCTTAATCACGGTCAACTGGTCATCGGCGTCATAAATAATAAAATTGCGGTCCCGTCCAAAAAAACTTTCCTGACGGCGCAATATCCGCACACAAGCAGCATGAAAAGTACAGATCCAAAGACCGCCGGCATCCGGAACCATCAGATTAACCCGCTCTCTCATCTCCTGCGCGGCCTTATTGGTAAAGGTGATGGCCAGAATCCGGTGCGCCGGCGCCCTTTTTTCCTGTAAAAGATAAGCAACCCGGCTAGTCAGTACCTTGGTTTTCCCGCTACCCGCCCCGGCCAGGACCAAGAGCGGGCCATCTCCGTAAGTTACGGCCTCAACCTGCATGGGATTTAGCTGTGCTGTCAGTTCTGTTAAATCCATTCAACAAATTCCTTTCACTCAAATAATAATGCCAATCACTCAACTTAAGTATTCTTTCGCTTATTATTGTTATTATAAACCTATATCTTCCTGATGGTAAGGGTCTGTAATAAAACTCTTGCCTACGTGGACTCCAGTTGTCAAAAATTGTTTGGCGGCAATGATGTTGGAATGTTAAAATAAAACATATATCGTAACTTCGAGGTGAGGTGATTTTTTTGCTTAGAATAGCCTTGGGACAAATGGAAGTGTTCCCCGGCAGGCCGGACATAAATACCAAGACCATGCTCACCATGATTGAAGAGGCCCGTAGGGAGCGGGCACAGGTGGTAGTTTTCCCGGAAATGTCTATCCCTGGTTACTTTTTAGGCGACACCTGGGAGCAGCAGGCTTTTCTCCGGGACTGTGAAGAGTATGGCCGATTGCTCATTGAAGCGTCAGCCGGCCTGTGTGTGCTTTTCGGCAACGTCGGCGTAGACTGGGACAAGGTTGGTGACGACGGCCGGACCCGAAAATATAACGCTTTCTTTATCGCCCAAGACGGCAAGCTTGCTCAAGACAACCAATTTCCCTATCCCTTCCGGATTAAGGCACTCCAGCCCCGTTACCGGGAATTTGATGAACGCCACTTTTACAGCCTGCGCCGGCTGGCTCAGGATTTAGGGAAAAGCATTGCGGATTTACTGCAGCCGGTAGTTTTAAATATTGCCGGCGAAACGGTCAAGCTCGGCGTTATGCTTGGAGAGGACGGGTGGGGTAATGCTCATAGCCTTAAACCG